>DASSQJ010000109.1:0-14310 GCA_035702545.1 Phycicoccus sp. | reverse complement strand
CGCCGCGCTCACCGCCTCGGCCACGCGCCCGGCGAGCCCGCTGACCCGGCAGCTCGGGCGCATCGTCCGGGTCGTCGCCGTGCTCGCCGCGGCGACCGGGCTGGCGCTGGGACTGCTCGGCATCGCCCTCGGCCTCGACGGGACCCAGGCGTTCCTCTTCGGGGTCGGCGTCGCGGTCGCCCTCGTCCCCGAGGGCCTGCTCCCGACGGTGACCCTGTCCCTCGCCCGCGGGGCCCGGCTCATGGCCGGACAGCACGCCCTCGTCCGCCGCCTCGACGCCGTGGAGACCCTCGGGGCGACGACCTTCGTCTGCACCGACAAGACCGGCACGGTGACCCAGAACCGGATGGCGGTCGTCGACGTCGTCACGGAGTCCGGTCGGGTCCGCGTCGTCGGGGAGGGGTACGCGCCCACGGCCCGCTTCGACGGCCCGGAGGGGTCCCTCGAGCTCGTGCGGCGGCTCGTGACGGTGGCCGCCGGCTGCGTGACGACGGGCCGCGTCGTCGAGGACGCTGCGGGCGCCTGGCACGCCGAGGGCGACCCGCTCGAGGCCGCCGTCGACTGCCTGGCCCTCCGGTGCGGAGGGCAGCGCCCCGTCGTCGACCCGCGCGCCCGGCGCCGGCCGTTCTCGCCGGACCGGATGATCAGCTCCGCCGTCGTCGGCGACGAGGTCCGGGTGCTCGGTGCCCCGGAGCAGGTGTTCGGCCGCTGCACCGAGGTCCCCCCTCTCCTCGTCCGCGAGCTCGAGAACCTCACGGGTGAGGGCCGCCGGGTGCTCGCCGTCGCGCGGCGGACGTGGCAACCCGCGGACGGGGAGGAGAGCCTCGAGCGCGGGCTCGAGGCCCTCGGGCTGCTCGCCGTCGAGGACCCCCCTCGCGAGGGGGTCCGCGAGGCGCTCGCGGAGTGCCGGCGGGCGCACCTACGGGTCGCGATGCTCACGGGTGACCACCCCCGCACCGCGGCGGCGGTCGGGCACGAGGTCGGGCTGCTCGGGCCCGGCGGCCTCGTCGTCAGCGGCCCCGAGCTGCCGGCCGGCGACGCCGAGCTCGGAGCGCTCCTCGACCGCGCGGACGGCGTGGTCGTCGCGCGGGTGACCCCGGAGGACAAGCTGCGGATCGCCCGAGCCCTCCGGGCGCGCGGCCACGTCGTCGCGATGACCGGCGACGGCGTCAACGACGCCCCGGCGCTGCGCGAGGCGGACGTCGGCGTCGCCATGGGGGCCGGCGGCAGCGACGTGGCGCGGGAGGCCGCCGACCTCGTCCTGCTCGACGACCACTTCGGGACCATCGTCGGTGCGGTGCGGCTCGGCCGGGCCACCTTCCGCAACGTGCGACGCTTCCTCACCTACCACCTCTCGGACAACGTCGCCGAGCTCGCGCCGTTCGCCGCCTGGGCCCTCACGGGTGGACAGCTCCCGCTCGTCCTCGGCGTCCTCCAGGTGCTCGCCCTCGACATCGGCACCGACATGCTGCCGGCGCTCGCCCTCGGCGCGGAGCCACCGAGTGAGCGGATCATGCAGGACCGCTCGGACCACCGCATCCTCCGGCCCCGGGTCCTCCTGCGAGCGTTCGGCCTGCTCGGCGCGACCGAGGCCGTCGCCGCGATGACCGCGGCCGTCCTCGTCCTCGTCGCCGGCGGCTGGCGCTGGGGGGAGGTCCCCTCGCCCGGCCTGCTCGCGCTCGCCTCCGGGTCGGCGTTCGCGGCGATCTCCCTCGGCCAGATGGCCAACGCCTTCGCGTGCCGCAGCGAGCAGCGACCGGCGTGGCGGCTCCCGGTGCGGGCCAACCCGCTCCTCCTCGTCGCCGTCGCGGCGGAGGGCGTCATGCTCGCCCTCTTCCTCGGCGTCCCAGCTCTCTCCGAGCTGCTCGGCGGAGCCTGGCCGCCCGCGACGGGATGGCTGGTGGCGGTCGTCGGGGCGGCGCTCCTCCTCCTCGCCGACGGGGCGGCGAAGCACCTCCTCCGGCGGCACGTGGTCGCGCCCACAGGCCCCCGGCCGACGGGAGCGGCCGGCCCTACGCTGGGGAGGTCGGACGAGGGAGAGCCGCCGTGGACCCGGTGATCGTCACCGTCGGCCTGGAGAAGGCCTACGGACGCACCCAGGCGCTCTCCGGGCTCGACCTCGAGGTGGGTGCGGGCGAGGTCTACGGCTTCCTCGGGACGAACGGTGCCGGCAAGACGACGACGATCCGCATCCTGCTCGACCTCATCCGGCCCTCCGGCGGGAGCGTCCGTGTGCTCGGCCTCGAGCCCCGACGCAGCGGCGTCGACCTGCGGCGCCGAGTGGGGTACCTGGCCGGTGACTTCGTCGTCGACGGGCGCCAGACGGCGCACGAGCTGCTCACCTACCTCGGCCACCTGCGCGGCGGCGTGCCGGCGACGCGGGTCGACGCCCTCGCCGAGCGGCTGCGACTCGAAACGAGCCGGCCGATCGGTGCGCTGTCGAAGGGCAACCGCCAGAAGGTCGGGCTCGTCCAGGCGTTCATGCACGAGCCGGAGCTGCTCGTCCTCGACGAGCCGACCGCCGGGCTCGACCCGTTCCTCCAGCAGGAGTTCGTCGGGATGGCCCGTGAGGCGGTGGCGGAGGGACGGACCGTCTTCATGTCCTCGCACGTCATGAGCGAGGTGCAGAAGACCGCGGACCGCGTCGGGGTCATCCGCGACGGCCGGCTCGTCAGCGTCGACACCGTCGAGGCGGTCCGGGCGTCCGCGGCCCGCCGGGTCGAGGTCGTCTTCGCCCGCCCGGTGCCCGTGGCGGCCTTCACCGCCGTCCCGGGTGTCAGCGCCGCCAGGGTCGACGGGACGGTCCTCCAGTGCCGCCTCGACGGGCCGGCCGACGCCCTCGTCAAGGCGCTCGCCGCGCACGAGGTGGTGGGCCTGACCAGCGAGGAGCCGGACCTCGAGGAGGTCTTCTTCGACCGGTACGCCGGCGAGGGTGTCGGACGTGATCCTGTAGGCCGCGGGGAGGGGGCCCCGTGACCCGCACCGTCTACGGCAAGTGGCTGCGCGACAGCCGGCGCTCGCTCCTCGCGTGGACGCTCGCCATCGTCGTCGTCGGCTCCGCGTACGCTGCCTTCTGGCCCACCTTCGAGGACCCCGAGATCGCCAAGCTGCTCGACAGCTACCCCAAGGCGCTCCTCGAAGCCATCAACTACACGAACATCACGACGCCCGAGGGCTACCTCACGGCGACCGTGTACGGGCTCGTCGTCGCCGTCCTCACGGCGATCTTCGCCATCGGGGCGGGGGCCCGGCTCGTCGCCGGTGACGAGGAGGCCGGCACCCTCGACCTCGTCCTCGCCCACCCGGTGAGCCGGCCGTCGCTCGCGCTCCAGCGGATGGCCGCGCTCGCCACCGCGGTCGTCGCTGTCGTCACGGTCTTCTGGGTCGCGATGGTGGTGCTCTCCGGGCCGGCCGACTTCTCGAGCATCCCGGTGGCGAACCTCGCGGCCATGCACCTGCACCTCGCCGCGTTCGCCCTGCTCTTCGGCTCGCTGTCGTTCGCGGTCGGTGCGGCGACCGGGCACCGGTCGTGGGCCCTCGGAGCCGGGGCGGGGGCCGCCGTCCTCGCCTACGCCGCGAGCGGCCTGCTCCCGCAGCTCGGCGGCCTGGAGTGGACCCGCGACTGGTCGGCCTTCACCTGGCTCACCGGCTCGATGCCGCTGGCGCACGGCGTCGACCTCGGGCACCTCGCGACGATGCTCGGGACCTCGGTGGTCCTCGTGGCCCTCGGGACGCTCGCCTTCCGCCGGCGCGACGTCGCGGTGTAGGGCCCGCCAGGCCCGGCCTCGACGATCTCCGCGACCCAGGCACTGTCGGTGGGCTCCGGTAGCGTGTTTCGTGAAGGGGGAAGGGGGACAACGTGACTGCCACGGTGAGTGAGTCGGATGCCGGGACGGCGCGCCGCTCCCCCGCGGCCGAGGTCGGTTCAATGCTGGAGTGGCTGGCCGGCGTCGACGTGCACGCGTTGGACGACCACGAGCGACTGGCGCTCGTCGCCGGGCTGGAGCGGCTCAAGGGCGGCGCCACCGCGGCCCAGGCCCGTGCCGTGGACGCCCTGCGGGAGTCCCGCGAGGACACCCGCCCGCAGGACGCGGCCCGGTCGGTCGGCTCGCAGGTCGCCCTCGCGAGGCGCCAGTCGCCCACCCTCGGTGACCGGTTCGTCGGCCTCGCCCGGGTCCTGGTCCACGAGATGCCCGCGACGATGGCCGCCCTCACCCGCGGCGACATCGGGGAACGGCACGCACTCGAGGTGGCCCGCGAGACCGCGACGCTGTCGTTGGACGACCGGGCCGAGGTCGACGCCCGCCTCGCCGGCATCGCCGCCCGGCTCTCCCCCCGCGCGCTCGGGCGCGCCGCCCGCCGGGTCGCCGCCGAGCTCGACGCCGCCGCCGTCGTCCGCCGCATCGAGGCGGCCGCCGCCTCCCGCCGCGTCTCCGTCCGCCCCGCACCGGACGGGATGGCCTACCTGACCGTGCTCGCCCCGCTGCGGGACGCAGTCGGCGCCTACGCCGCCGTCCGGGCCCGCGCCCAGGCCGTTCTTGCCGGTCAGGCCCCGGACGAGCAGCCCGACGGGCGCGGCCTGGGCGCGCTCATGGCGGACACCGCCTTGCGCCGGATGGCCGGCCTGGCCCCCGGGCAGGACCAGCCCGTGGAGGTGCACCTCGTCATCACCGACCGGGCCCTGCTCGGCACCGGCGACCCCGACGCCCAGGTGAACGAGCCGGCCCGCATCCCCGGCCACGGCCCGGTCCCCGCCCCCCTCGCCCGCGCCTGGGTCCGCCACGCCGACGACGGCTCGGTGTGGCTCCGCCGGCTCTACACCACCCCCGACCGGCGCGACCTCGTCGCCATGGACGCCCGCCGCCGACACTTCACCGGCCTGCTCCGCCGGATGCTCGTCCTGCGCGACGACACCTGCGCCACCCCCTGGTGCGACGCCCCCATCGCCCACGCCGACCACACCTACCCCGCCCGCCACGACGGACCCACCAGCTACCACAACGGCACCGGAGTCTGCGCCCGCTGCAACCACGTCAAGGAAGCACCCGACTGGGCCGTCCACGTCGTCCGCGGCTCACCCCGGCAACTCGCCATCACCACCCCCACCGGGCACACCCACCACTCCCTCGCCCCACCCCTCCTCGGCTGGGGCAGCGACCCACCCACGCCACCCGCCACCGCACACTCAGCCCTCGAACAGCACCTCCGGGCGCTCCTCGACGGCGCCGCCTGACCCGGGTGTCGGTGGGCGAAGGAGACGCCGAACGTCAGGCGGCCGCCGCGTCGAGGGCGATCGTCACGTCCCCGGAACGGAGGGTGAGGTCGGCGTCCCCGTCGACGACGTCCATCCCGGTCGTCAGCAGCTCCCCGAGCCAGCGGTCCTGGTCCATGAGGGCCTGGTCGCACGCCATCATCGTGCTCGCGGCCGGCCCGGACCACTTGACGCCGTCGCCCTCGCCGTCGGTCCACGGCGCACTCATCGTGTTGCAGCCCGCCTTCGCGACGAGGGTGCCGTCCTTGAAGGCGAGGTCGATCGTCGAGCCGGGCACGAGGTCATGGCCCTCCACGGACGTCGACGTGAAGCTCTTCCCCTCGACCTTGTCCGACAGCGGCTCGCTTCCTCCCCCGCCGCACCCGGCGAGCGCCAGGGCAGCCAGCGCGACCGCGCCGACGAGGGTCGTGGGGTACGCCCCGAGGGCGCGCTGCTGCCGGGTGCTGGTCACCTGCCCATGGTCCACCGTCCGGCACCGCGCCCACCACGGGCGTCTCACCCCCGGGGGCGCGCGGGGCGGTACGAGGTGACGAGCAGCCCGACGGCCGCGGCGGTCCCGATGACGACGGCGGCGAACGCCCACCACGCGCCGGAGAGGTCCAGCCCGAGGACGTGGTCGAGCGACCAGCGCCCCGGGCCGGCCGCGGCGAGCCCGACCGCGACCATCGCGACGAGGAGGACGTACTCCCATCCGCCCTTGAAGACGAAGTAGCCCTTGCCCCGGTGGTCGGTCCGCGCCGCGACGAGCATGAGGCCGACGAAGGCCGCGGCGACGAGGCCGGTGAGCAGGCCGAGGGTCATGAGCACCCCGGCGACGAGCTCGTTGGTCGCCGCGACCCGCGCGTGGACCCGGGCCGGACGCAGGCCGAGGCCGTCGAACCACCGGGTGGTGCCCTCGAGGCCGCCCGTCCCGAACACCTTGTTCCAGCCGTGGAGGACGAGCATCGGTCCGAGCGCGAGCCTGACGACGAGCAGGCCGAGGTCGACGTCCACGGGTGGCACCTCCTGCCGCCACGGTCGGTGGCGGGGTCGAGCGGGCGGGTCTGGGGTGGCACCACCGTAGGCCGCGCCGGGGGCGCGCGGCAGGATGGGCCCCATGACCGGAGCGGATGCCGTCCTCACCTCGCGCCGCGGCCACGTCGAGACCTGGACGCTCAACCGGCCCGACCAGCGCAACCCCATCTCCGACCCCGACGTCGTCGACGCCCTCGTCGCGAACGTCGACCGGGTGAACGCCGACCCGCAGGTGCGGGCAGTGGTCCTCACCGGGGCCGGGCCGGCGTTCTCCGCGGGCGGCAACGTCAAGGACATGGCGGCGCGCCGGCCGCCCTTCGACGGCCCCCCGGCGACCCTCCGCGAGCGGTACCGGCAGGGCATCCAACGGATCCCGCGGGCGATGTACGGGTGCGACGTCCCGGTCGTCGCGGCCGTCAACGGCCCGGCCATCGGGGCGGGCTGCGACCTCGCGTGCATGTGCGACCTGCGGGTCGCCTCGACCGACGCGGTCTTCGCCGAGAGCTTCGTGCGCATCGGCCTCATCCCCGGCGACGGCGGCGCCTGGCTGCTCCAGCGGCTCGTCGGCCCCGCCCGGGCCGCGGAGATGACCCTCACCGGGGACCCCGTCGACGCCGCCACCGCTCTCGAGTGGGGCCTGGTGTCCCGCCTCGTCGAACCGGACGCCCTCCTCCCCGAGGCGCACGCCCTCGCCGAGCGGATCGCGGCCAACCCGCCGCAGACCGTCCGGCTCGCGAAGAAGCTGCTCCGGGAGGCGGCCCACCAGGGCCTGGAGTCGGTCCTCGAGCTCTCCGCGGCCTACCAGGCGATCAGCCAGCGCACCGCCGACCACGACGAGGCCCTCACCGGCCTCCTCGAGAAGCGGCCGACCACGTACACCGGGGAGTGAGCGCGGTGCCCTCCCTCCTCCCCCCGGTCGTCCTCGAGGCGCCCGAGCTCACCGCGCTCCGGCACGAGGTCCGCGAGTTCCTCGCCGGCGAGCTCGACGCCGGCCTCTGGCAGCCGGGGGTCGACACCTGGCTCACCGAGTGGGACCCGGAGTTCTCGCGGCGGCTCGCCGCCCGCGGCTGGGTCGGGATGACCGTCCCCGTCCGCTACGGCGGGCGCGGGCGCGGCTTCCTCGAGCGCTTCGTCGTCACCGAGGAGCTGCTCGCCGCGGCGGCCCCGGTCGCCTACCACTGGATCGCCGACCGCCAGGTGGCCCCGACCATCCTGCGCTTCGGCACCGAGGAGCAGAAGGCGCACTGGCTGCCCCGGATCGCCGCGGCCGAGTGCGCGTTCGGCATCGGGATGTCCGAGCCGGACTCGGGCTCGGACCTCGCGAGCGTCCGCACGCGGGCCGAGCGGGTCGACGGCGGCTGGCGGGTCACCGGCACCAAGGTGTGGACCTCCGGCGCCCACGAGGCGGACGCCTTCATCGCCCTCGTCCGCACGGCCCCGGTCGACCCGGAGGACCGGCACGCCGGGCTCACCCAGCTCCTCGTCGACCTGCGGGCCGAGGGCGTGCGCATCTCGCCGATCCGCTCGATGACCGGCCGGCACCACTTCAACGAGGTCCACCTCGACGGCGTCCTCGTCCCCGACTCGGGCCTGCTCGGCGAGGTCGGGGACGGCTGGCACCAGGTGACGAGCGAGCTCGCCTACGAGCGCAGCGGGCCGGAGCGCTGGCTGTCGACCTTCCCCCTCGTCCGCGGCTGGGCGTCCGGTGGGGTGGACTGCGGCGAGGTCGGCCTGGGCGCCGCGCTCGCCCGGATGCGGGGCCTGCACCAGATGTCCCTGGCCGTCGCCGGGGCCCTGGAGGCCGGCGACGACGCGGACGTCCCGGCGGCGATGGTCAAGCTGCTCGGAACCACCTTCGAGGGCGACGTCGCCGAGGCGGCACACCTCGCCACCCGCGTCGAGGCGGGCACCCCGTACGCCGAGGCGGTGACCCACGCCCTCCTCCAGCGCCCCGGGTTCACGCTGCGCGGTGGGACCAACGAGGTGCTCCGCGGTGTCCTCGCCCGCGGACTCGGCCTCCGCGGGCCCACGGGGGCGGCGCCGGCCCGGCGCGCCTCCGCCGTTCCCGGACCCGTCGACCCCGACTTCGTCGAGCTCGTCGAGACGGTCTTCGCGGACCACGCCGCGACGGTGCCCGCCGACGCCCCCCTCGACGTCGAGGACCCCGGCCTCGCCGCGCGCCTCGAGGAGCTGGGCCTGGCCCGGCTCACGGCGCCTGAGGACGCGGGCGGCAGCGGGGCCACCTGGCACGAGGCGGCCGTCGTCCTCCGTGCGGCGGCCCGGCACGGCCTCGCGGTGCCCACGGTCCTCGCCGACCTCGTACCCGACGGCCTCGACCCGGAGAGGAGGTCCCTCCGCCTCGGCCTGGCCACCACCGTCGCGATGACGGGCGCGATGGACGCCGCCGTCGACCTGACGATCCGGCACGTCCGCGAGCGCACCCAGTTCGGGCGGCCGCTCGCGGCCTTCCAGGCCGTCCAGTCGCTCGTCGCCGACGCGGCGTCCGAGGCGGCGCTCGCCCGGGCGGCCACCGACGCCGCCCTCGCCGAGGCCGTCGAGTCCGGTTTCGGCGCACCGGGACTCGCGACCTCGGTCGCGGCCGCCCGATCGGTCTGCGCCCGGTCGGGGTCGGTCGTCGTGCGGGCCACCCACCAGGCACACGGGGCCATCGGGACCACGCTCGAGCACGCCCTCCACCGCGTCACGATGCCGCTGCTCACCTGGACGACGGCCGCGGGCCCGGTCCCGGACGCCGAGCACGCCGTGGCGGCCGCGGCTCGCCGCGACGGCGCGTGGGCGGCGGTCAGCGGGACGCCGTCGGCCTGACGGCCTGGCGGACCGGCTCCGGCCTCCCCTCCCGGCGCCACCAGGCCCAGCCGAAGACCACCTCGGCCAGCCCGAGGCCGGCGATGACCGGCTGGAGGAAGAAGTACCGCTGGAGCAGGAGGAGCTGCGCCCCGATCCACAGGACGAGGCCGACCCCGGCGAGGACGCCGGCGAGGGCGGCCCACCGGTGGTGGGTCCACACCAGCCACGCCGCGACGAGCTGCGGCAGCGCGACGGTGAGGAGGAGCGCGACGCCTGGGAGCGTCCACGTGTCGACGGGCAGCGGCTCGAGCCACTCCTCGGGCATCCCCATCCCGCTCACGAGGAGGCCGATGCCGCCGTAGACGGCGTTGGCGGCGACGAGGAGGAGGACGACGAGAAGGGACGTCCCGGCCCACCCCCTCCGGCTCCTGACCTCCCAGCGCTGGACCGTGGCCGTCGACATCGTCAGGTCGCCTCCTTCGCACCCACCCCCGCACCCATCGTCCTCGTGCGTCCACGGCGCGACGCGGTCGGTGTCGGCGACGCCACACCCTCGGCCGCCGGCCCCGCGACCGGGTGGTCCGCCACCGCCGCGGCCATCCGCCGCGCGACGACGCGGGCCGCCTCCACGAGCTCGGGGCCGCCCTCGACCCGGAAGTCGAAGGGTAGGTGGGCGAGCCACTCGCCGGCGTACATCGCCGGGTTGCTCGTGCTGCCCACGAGCACGCAGCGGTCCCCGTCGAGCGCCTCGAGGCGTCCCATCGGGGCCGAGACCCAGGGGCGGACGCGGTCCGCGGGGGCGTCGAAGACCACCCGCGTCGGGTGCTCCCACCCCAGCCCGAGGTGCTCCTCGAGGACGGCCGCCGCGTCGAGGTCGGCGGGCCGCTCGAAGCGCGCCTCGAGCTCGACGACCCGGCGGACCCGGTCGATCCGCAGCGTGCGCAGCTCCCCCGCCGCGTGCGCGTGGCAGAGCAGGTACCAGTAGCCGCGGCGGACGACGACCGCCCACGGGTCGACCTCGCTCTCCCAGTCCCGGCCGGACGCCGTGCGGTAGGTGACCCGGACCCGGCGGCGCTCGGCGGCCGCGGCGGCGAGGGCGCTCGTCGTCCCCGGTCGCGGGCGCCCGGACGTCCAGCCCGGCCCCGACGCCACCTGCGAGCGGACCGCCGCGCCCTCCCGTGCCACCTCTCGCGGCAGGGCCCGGAGGATCTTGCCGAGTGCCGTGCCGAGCGGGTCGTCCGGTGCGGGCGCCGCGGGCCCCTCGAGCACCGCCATGACGAGGTCGAGGACCTCCTCGGCGGTGAAGCTCAGCGGCGGCAGCCGCACGCCCCGGCCGAGGCGGTACCCGCCCTGCGGCCCGCGGACCGCCTCCACCGGGATGCCCGCGCTGCGGAGGGTGGCGACGTAGCGGCGGGCCGCCCGGTCCGTGACGCCGAGCCGCCGCCCGAGCTCCTCGGCCGTGATGCCCGGCGCGGTCTGGATGACCTCGAGCGCACGCAGCGCGCGTGCCGTGGGGCCGGCGTCCGCGTCCATCCCGCCATCCTAGGAACGATGCGGACGGAGAACGTCCGGTCAGCGCCCTAGCCTGCCGGGATGGACCTCATCCTCGTTGCCGGCCTCTGGATGCCGGTGTCCGTGTGGGACGACGTCGCCCACGAGCTCACCGTCCTCGGCCACCGGCCCCTTCCCCTCGCCCTTCCGGGTGTCGACGACGACCGGACGGAGGCGACCCTCGACGACCAGCTCGGCGCGCTCCTCGACGCGGTCGACGCGGCCGAGCGGCCGTACGTCGTCGGGCACTCGGCCGCCTCGGGACTCGCCTGGCTCGCCGCCGACCGGCGCCCCGACACCGTCTCGGGGGTCGCGCTCGTCGGCGGGTTCCCGAACGCCGACGGGGAGGTCTACGCCGACCTGTTCCCCGTCGAGGAGGGCGTCATGCCCTTCCCGGGGTGGGAGCCGTTCGAGGGACCGGACGCCGCCGACCTCGACGCGCCGACCCGGGAGCGCCTCGCCGCCTCCGCCCGGCCGGTTCCCGCCGGGGTCAGCCGAGGGGTGGTGCACCTGCACGACGAGCGACGCTTCGGGGTCCCGGTCACCCTCGTCTGTCCGGAGTTCTCACCGGCGCAGGCGCGGGACTGGGTCGCCGGCGGGGACCTCCCCGAGCTCGCCCGGGCCGAGCGCCTCGCCTACGTGGACCTCGACTCCGGGCACTGGCCGATGGCCACCCGCCCCGTCCAGCTCGCACGGCTCCTCGCCGAGGCGGCCACGTCCGCGGGTGCGGCGGCCTGACCCGTCACCGCTGCGAGGCGTCGGAGACCTCTCCGACGAGCTCCTCGATGACGTCCTCGAGGAACACGACGCCGACGACGGCACCGTCGTCGGCGACGACCCGGGCGACGTGGGAGCCGCTCTGCTGCATCGTCGAGAGGACCGACTCGACCTCGTCGCCGGGACGGACCGTCGCCATCCGGCGGATCCGCTTGGCCGGCACCGGCTCGAGTCGTTCCTCGCCGTCGGCGTAGAGGACGTCCTTGAGGTGGAGGTACCCCGAGAGCTCGCCCGCGGCGTCGACGACCGGGTAGCGCGAGAAGCCGTGCTTGGCGACGAGCCGTTCCAGGTCGTCGGGGGTGGCGTCGGTGGTGACGGTGACGAGCGCGGGCAGTGGCACCCCGACGTCCGCGGCGTCCTTGTCGCTAAAGTCGAGGGCGGCGCCGAGGCGTTCGTGCTGGCGCTGCTCGACGAGGCCCTCCTCGCGGGACTCGCGGAGGATGTGGGCGACCTCCTCGGCCGTGAACGCCGACGAGACCTCGTCCCTCGGCTCGACCCCGAACAGCCGCACGGCCGCCTTGGAGACCCAGTCCATCGCCCGGATGACGGGAGCGACGACCCGCGAGACGAGCACGAGCGCCGGGACGAGGAGGACGGCGGCCCGCTCGGGCGCGGCGATCGAGATGTTCTTGGGGATCATCTCGCCGTAGACGACGTGGAGGAAGACGACGATCGACAGGGCGACGACGAGGGCGGCGACGTCGGCGACGACCGGCGAGAGCCCGGCCCGCTCGGCGAGCGGCACGAAGGCATGGTGCAGGGCCGCCTCCGACACCGCACCGAGGAGCACCGAGCACACGGTGATGCCGAGCTGGGCGGTCGCGAGCAGGATGCCGGTGTGCTGGAGGGCGTCGAGGGCCACGCGGGCGCCGCGGCTGCCGCCGTCCGCGAGCGGCTCGAGCTGGCTGCGGCGGGCGGACATCGCCGCGAACTCGGCGCCGACGAAGAACGCGTTCGCCGCGAGGAGCACGACGGTGACGAGGACGACTCCCACGTCAGCCCTCCTCCCCCTCGGGTCCTTCAGACGGTGCCACCCGGTCCAGCCGCAGCCGGTCCACCCGGTGGCCGTCCATGTCGACGACCCGGACGCGCCACCCGTCGACCTCGACCTCGTCGCCGACGACCGGAACCCGGCCGAGGGTGGCCATCACCCAGCCGCCGAGGGTCTCGTAGGCGGGCCCGTCCGGGACGCCGACCCCGACCCGGGACCGGACCTCGTCGGGGCGCCAGAGCCCCGGCACGGTCCACAGCCCGTCCCGGACCCGCCGGCCGGTCGTCTCCCCCCGGTCGTGCTCGTCGCTCACCTCGCCGACGATCTCCTCGACGAGGTCCTCGAGGGTGACGACCCCCGAGGTGCCGCCGTACTCGTCGACGACGACGGCGAGCTGCATCCCGCCGTCGCGCAGCTCGACGAGGAGTGGGTCGAGCCGCAGCGTCTCGGGCACGAAGACCGCGGGCGCCATGAGCGCCGAGACGGGCACGTCGGCCCGGCGGTCGAACGGGACGGCGATGGCCTTCTTCACGTGGACGATGCCGTCGACGTCGTCCCAGTCGGCGCCGATGACGGGGAAGCGCGAGTGCCCGGTCCGCCGCGCCAGGGCGACGAGGTCCGCGGCGGTCGCGGTCCGCTCGATGGCCGTCGCCCGGGAGCGGGGGGTCATGACGTCCTCCGCGGACTGGTCACCGAAGCCGAGCGAGGCGGTGACGAGCCGAGCGGTCCCCAGGCCGAGCGTCCCGGCCTCGGCCGAGGTCCGGACGAGCGAGGCGAGCTCGGCGGGGCTCCGTGCGGCCGAGAGCTCCTCCTGGGGCTCGATCCCCAGCGCCCGCAGGGTCCGGTTGGCGACGCCGTTGAGGACGACGATGAGCGGCTTCGCGAGGACCCCGAACCAGCGCACCGGCGTCGCCGCGACCTTGGCCGTCGACAGGGGCAGGGACACGGCGAGGGTCTTGGGGACCATCTCCCCGACGATCATCGAGAACCCCGTCGCCGCGAGCATGGCGAGCACCGCAGCCACCGAGGACGCGGTCCCCGGGGAGAGCCCGGCGGCCTGCAGCGGCCCGAGGAGCAGCGCGCCGACGGACGGGCTGGCGATGAAGCCGAGGACGAGGGTGGTGAGGGTGATCCCGACCTGGCAGGCCGACAGCTGGGTCGAGAGCTGCCGGTGCGAGACGAGGACCGAACGGGCACCCGGCTCCCCGGCGTCGACGGCCCGCTGGACGGTCGGGCGGTCGAGGGCGACGAGGGAGAACTCGGCCGCCACGAAGAGGGCGGTGCCGACCGTGAGGACGACGCCGACGAGGAGGAGCAGCCACGCGGTCATGGTCCGGTCATCCTACGGTGGCCCCCGGCACGGACCGGGGTACCCGTGGGGGTGTGACGCCCCGAGCCGGTGCTGCGAGGATCGGCGCATGACACGTGAAGGCACCCCATGACGACAGCCGCGCCGGACGGCCGGATCGAGATCCGTGGCCTGGGCAAGCGCTTCGGGCACTTCGTCGCCGTCGACGACCTGAGCTTCGACGTCGAGCCGGGACGGATCACCGGCTTCCTCGGCCCGAACGGCGCCGGGAAGACGACGACGCTGCGGATGCTGCTCGGCCTGGTCCACCAGACGACCGGGACCGCGACGATCGGTGGCCGCCGCTACGTCGACCTCCCCGACCCGCTCGGCACCGTCGGCGCCGCCCTCGAGGCCACGAGCTTCCACCCGGGCCGCTCGGGGCGCGACCACCTCCGCGTCCTCGCCGACGCCGCCTCCATCCCCCACACCCGTGTCGACGAGCTCCTCGAGCTCACCGGCATCCCCGCGGCCGCCCGCAAGCGCGCCGGCGAGTACAGCATGGGGATGCGCCAGCGCCTCGGCCTCGCGGCCGCCCGCAAGCGCGCC
>DASSQJ010000108.1:0-4667 GCA_035702545.1 Phycicoccus sp. | reverse complement strand
GGTTCTCTCGGCCGCGACCACTCTAACGAGGGGTCCACGCACCGGACGGCGCGACCACATCCCGGGAACCCGCCCACCCCGCCGGCACCTCCGCTCCCCCGGCCCCCTTCCCCGACCTCATCCCACTTCTTGCGAGTTCAGCCGCCCGACGCGCCGTTCTGGGGCGTGTCGGGCGGTCGAAGTGGCAATGAGTCGGGGACGGGTGGGGTGGGGGGATCCGGCGGATGGAACGGCCGGGCCCGGCGGATGGAACGGCCGGACCCGGAGGATGGAACGGCCGGGTCCGGCGGATGGAGTGGCCGGAAGCTGCGGATGAAGGGTGGTTCCGGCGTAGCGTCTCGCCATGGCCATCGTCATCGTCGGAGCAGGGCTCGCCGGAGCCACCACCGCCACCGAGCTGCGGGAGCAGGGCTACGAGGGCGAGGTGGTCCTCATCGGTGCCGAGGAGCACCCGCCGTACGAACGGCCCCCGCTGTCCAAGGGCTACCTGCTGGGCAACGACCCCTTCGACAAGGCCCTCGTCCATCCCCTCGACTGGTACGCCGAGCACGACGTCGACCTCCGCCTCGGCGTCCGGGCGACGGCGCTCGACACGGGCGCCCACGTCGTGTCGACCACGTCAGGGGACCAGCCGTACGAGCGGCTGCTCCTCGCGACGGGTGCCGAGCCGCGCCGGCTCGCCCTCGCCGAGGAGAGCGGCGCCCCGGTCGCGTACCTGCGCACCCGCGAGGACAGCGACCGCCTCAAGGCCGCCTTCGCCCGCGAGGGCCGGGTCGCCGTCGTCGGCGGCGGGTGGATCGGCCTCGAGGTGGCCGCCGCCGCACGGATGAAGGGGTGCGAGGTCGTCGTCCACGAGACCGAGTCGCTGCCGCTGCTGCGGGTCCTCGGCCCCACCGTGGCCGGGGCGTTCGCCGACCTCCACCGCCGGCACGGGGTCGACCTGCGCCTGGGGTCGGCCGTGACGTCGGAGGACCTCGCCGGAGCGGACGTCGTCGTCGTCGGCATCGGGGTGAGCCCCCGGGTCGAGCTCGCGGAGGCCGCCGGGCTCGCCGTCGACAACGGCGTCCTCGTCGACGCGCAGCTGCGCACCTCGGACCCCGACGTCCTCGCGATCGGGGACATCGCCAACCAGGCCCACCCGGTCCTCGGCAAGCGCATCCGCGTCGAGCACTGGGACACGGCGATCAAGCAGGGCAAGGTCGCCGCGCACAACCTCGCCGGCGGTGACGAGCCCTACGAGGAGCTCCCGTACTTCTTCACCGACCAGTACGACCTCGGGATGGAGTACGTCGGCCACGGGTCGGCCCGGGACGAGGTCGTCGTCCGCGGCGACCTGAGCGGCCTGGTCTTCCGCGCGTACTGGGTCCGGGACGGCCGGGTCGTCGCGGCGATGCACGCCAACGACTGGGACGCGAGCAGCGCCATCCGACAGGCCGTGGAGTCCGGCGAGCTGCCGCCGGAGTAGCCCGGCGCGCCGCGCTCAGGGGTGCAGCGCGTCGAACTCCGCCTCGGCGACGGCGTCCTCGTCGGCGTCGAGGCGGACGTGCGCCAGCAGGCCCTGGACGACCCGCAGCGCCGAGGAGGCCCGCTCGCCCCAGTGCGAGAGGTAGCTGAACTGCCACCACCAGAGCGCCTCGACGGTCCGGCCCTCGTCGTGGTGCGACAGGCCGTGGGCGAGCGCCGAGGCGATGTCGACGAGGTCGTTGGAGAGCACGCCGACCCCGAGCTCCGGGGTGGTGAGCGGGTCGACGACGTCGGCGTACTCGTCGAGGCCCTCGAAGAGGTTGGCGAGGCTCTCGCGGAGCGGGTCGAGCTCGGGGTCCGGACCGGTGTCGGGCTCGAACCGCTCGACCGGCACGACGTCCTCGACCGCGCCCAGCCGGGCGCCCATGACGAGCACCTGGGAGAGCGCGAGGAGCAGGAGCGGGAGGGCGGCGTCGGGGGCACCGCCCGAGGCGACCTCCCGGACGGTGAGCAGGAACATCCGGGCGTCCGCCGCGGACTCCTCGCCGAGGACGGCCCAGTCGTCGCTGGTCGGCTCAGGCATCGAGCAGCCTCCGTCCCTCGAACGCCCGGCCGAGGGTCACCTCGTCGGCGTACTCGAGGTCGCCGCCGACGGGGAGGCCGGAGGCGAGGCGGGTGACCCGCAGCCCGAGGTCGCGCAGCATCCGGGAGAGGTAGCTCGCCGTCGCCTCGCCCTCGAGGTTCGGGTCGGTGGCGATGATGACCTCGGTGACGGCCCCGTCGGCGAGCCGAGTGAGCAGCTCACGGACGTGGAGGTCCTCGGGGCCGATCCCGTCGATCGGGCTGATCGCGCCGCCGAGCACGTGGTAGCGCCCCCGGAACTCCCGGGTGCGCTCGATGGCGACGACGTCCTTGGGCTCCTCGACGACGCAGATGGAGGACGCGTCGCGCCGGGGGTCGGAGCAGATGCGGCACCGCTCGGCCTCGGCGACGTTGAAGCACACCTCGCAGAACCGGACCCGGGCCTTGACCTCGGTCAGCGCGTGGACGAGCCGCTCGACGTCGGCGGCGTCGGCCTGGAGGAGGTGGAAGGCGATCCGCTGGGCGCTCTTCGGCCCCACGCCCGGCAGCCTGCCGAGCTCGTCGATGAGGTCCTGGACCGCGCCTTCGTACACGTCACCGAGCCTACGTGCTCAGGGCGCCCGGCGACACGCGCACCACCGGTGGCGTCCGGCCGGGTCGGCGGTGTCAGCTCGTGACGAGCTGGTAGCCGCCGGCCTCGTCGAGGGCCTCGGCGACCTGGCTGTCGGAGAGCTCCGCGCTCGAGGTGACCGTGACGACGGAGGTTCCGCCGTTCACCAGCTCGACCTCGACGTCCTCGACGCCGTCGAGCGCCCGCAGCTCCTCGGTCACCGCGTGGACGCAGTGGCCGCAGGTCAGGCCGGTCGCCCCGTACTGCTGGGTGGTGCCCGCCATCATCCGTTCCTTCCGTCGTGGATACCTCCCCCCAGTATGCGCCGCGCTCCTCAGATCCCGACGGCCGCCCCCGTGGACTCGGGCGGGAGCTCGTTGTAGGAACCGGCCCGTTCCTGCCCCGACAGGGCGGCGATGGCGTCCATCACCTCGTCGGTGAGGAGCCGCCGGGCCTTGCCCGCGGGCAGGTCGGCATACGCCTCCGGCCGGATCGGGGCGCCGAACCGGACGGTGACGCGGGCGCCGAGGCGGGGGAAGCTGCTGCCGATCGGCTGCACCTCGTCGGTGCCGCGCAGGCCGACGGGCACGACGGGCACGCCCGCGGTCAGGGCGAGCCAGGCGACGCCGGTGCGGCCCTTGTAGAGGCGACCGTCGCGCGAGCGGGTGCCCTCTGGGTAGATGCCGAAGGCGCGGCCCGCCCGGAGGACGGCGAGCGCGGCGTCGAGGGACTCCTGGGCGGCCCGGGAGGAGTGGCGGTCGACCGGGATGGACTCGATGGCCTCGAAGAACCAGCGCCGGACCGCGCCCCCGACACCCGTGCCGGTGAAGTACTCGGACTTGGCGAGGAAGCTGACCGGACGCGGCGCGACGATCGGGATCGCGAAGGAGTCGATGAAGGAGAGGTGGTTGCTCGCCAGGATGACCCCGCCGGTCCGCGGGATGTTCTCGGTGCCGGTGACGGTGGGTCGCCACAGGACCTTGGAGGCCGGCGCGGTGAGGAGGTGTCCGACCCGGTAGGCGGCACGGCTCACCGCTCCTCCTCCCGGATGACGGTCCCCCCGAGGATGCGCTCGACGACCGGGACGCCGACGTCGGCGAGCTCGTCGATCGACTCGTCGTCGTCGCTGATGGCCGTGTCGTCGACGAGGTGCTCGGGGGCGTCGTCGGGGGGCGCCTCCTCGGCGACGGCGGCGCGGGCGCGCTCCATGGGGCTCGCCCACGAGGGCGCGGTCTCGGGGGGTGGTGGCGCCTCGGACCAGCTCGGGGTGGCTGCCGGCGCGGGGGGCGGGCTCGCGACTCGGGCCGGAGGGGGCACAGGTGCGGAGCCGGCGACCGGCTCGGCGGCAGCGGCCGCGCCGTCCGGCTCGGGCGACCACTGCCCCGTCGGGACCGGCGCGGTGGCGGCCGCGTCGGCGGGCGCCGTGGCCGGCACACCCTCGACGCGGGCGTCGACCCCGAGGACGTCGATGAGGGCCTGGCGGACGTACTCGGCGTGGGCGCCGCGGCGGAACGTCTCGGCGAGGCCGGTGGTCGAGATCGTGAGGAGCACCCGCTGGCCGTCGTAGTCGGCGACCTGGGCGTTCTGGGAGACGAAGGTCCACGTCGCGCGCCGCATCTCGAAGAGCTTGGCGAGGACGTCGGGCCAGGAGCGGCGCAGCGCGTCGGTGTCGAGGCCTCCCGGACCCCGCGGCGGCAGGGGGGCCGACGCGGTCTGTCCCGGTGGTGGGCCGGTCGGCGGACCTGCCGTCTCCTCGACGACCGGGGCGGGCGGTCCGGACGAGGCCGGCGCCTCGGCGTCGGCACCCGACTCCCGTGCGGGCGCCTCGGCGGCGGCGGGCGCGGGAGCGGCCGGAGGCGCGGCGGCCGGGGCGACCGGGGCCGCCGGGGCGACGACCGGGGCCACCGACGCGGGGGGCGGCGGTGCCGCGGCGGGAACGGCAGGTGCCGCGGCCGCGCTCGGCACCCCGCCGACGTCGAGGCGCCGCTCGAGACGGTCGAGCCGGGCGGCG
>DASSQJ010000107.1:0-4913 GCA_035702545.1 Phycicoccus sp. | reverse complement strand
CTGACCTCCCGCCCGGCCTCGAGGTGGTCCGCGAGCAGCCGCTGGACCGCCTCGTGCACCGTCGCCGCGTCGCTCGTGGGGGCGGCCAGCTTCCGGCTGCGGTTGACCGTCGTGAACGGTGCGTAGCGGATCTTCAGCCCGATCCGCCACGCCGCCCGACCTTCGCGACGGACGTCCTCGAGCAGCTGGTCGGTGAGCACCCGGACCGCCTCGGCCACCTCGTCCGGGCCGACGAGGTTCTCCTGGTAGGTCGTCTCCCGGCTGTGGCCGCGCGCCACCCACGGGGCGTCGTCGACGGCCGCGCTGCCCTCGCCGCGGCCGAGTGAGCCGTACCAGGCGCCCATCCGCGGGCCGAACTCGCCGACGAGCACCGACTCGTCCGCGGCCGCGAGCTCGGAGACGGTCCGGATGCCGAGCCGGGCCAGGCGCGCGGAGACGCGCGAGCCCACGCCCCACAGCTCCGCGGTCGGTCGGGGGCCCATGACGTCCGCCCAGTTCTCCGCCGTCAGCCGGAAGACCCCTCGCGGCTTCCCGAAGCCGGTCGCGATCTTCGCCCGGATCCGGTTGTCCCCGAGCCCGACCGAGCAGTGCAGGGAGGTGCGGGCCAGCACTGCGGCCTGCACCGAGCGGGCGACGGACTCTGGCTCCGGGTCCGCGCACCCGACGAACGCCTCGTCCCACCCGAGCACCTCGACCACCAGGCCGAGGTCGCGCACGGCGGCGAACACCTCCTCGGACACGGCGAGGTAGTGCGGGCCGTCGACGGGGAGGAACACCGCCTCAGGGGCCTTACGGGCGGCGAGCCGGAGGGGCATCCCCGAGTGGACGCCTCGCTCCCGTGCCTCGTAGCTCGCCGTCGACACCACGGCCCGCTCCGAGGGATCGCCGCGTCCGCCGACGACGACCTCGCGGCCCTCGAGCTCGGGGTGGCGCAGCACCTCGACCGCCGCGATGAACTGGTCGAGGTCGACGTGGAGGACCCACGGGAAGGCGCGCGCCACCATCGCCCCATCATCGCCTCGCCGGGCGTCCGACGCGGGATGGCGGTGCGGGCTGCTCAGGACAGGCCGAGCTCCTGGGCCTGGACGACGACGGCGCGCCGGTTGGGGGTGCCGAGCTTCATGAGGACGGCGGACACGTGGTGGTCGGCGGTCTTCGGCGAGATGAACAGCCGCTCGGCGATCTGCGCGTTGGTGAAGCCGCGGGCGACGAGCCGGGCGACGTCGAGCTGCCGGTTGGTGAGCCCCGAGGGGTTGCCCCGGGTGCTCGCGCGTGGCCGCGCCGGGACCCGGCTGACGCCCTCCTGGCGCAGCGTGCGGCGGAGCCGGTCCCCCGTGGCGACAGCCCCGAGGCCGTCGAGCCGTTCCACCGCACGGGCGCGCGCGTCAGGGTCCGTGGCGTCGAGGCCGGTCAGGGCCGCGTCGACGACGCAGCCGGCGCGCTGCCACCAGCTCGCGGCCCGGTCGGGCTGCCCGCTGAGGACGAGGCGGTGCGGCTCGGGCAGGGCCGCGGGGTCCACGTCGGGCGGCGTGCCGAGCCGGGCGAGCCACACGGCCAGCTCCCCGGCCGACCAGGACCGCGCGGGCGACGCCGAGGCGAGCTCGAGCTCCGCGGCGGCGCGCCCCGTCACGAGCGGATCCGGGACGCCGGTGAGCCACATCCGCTCCGCCAGCGCGGCGAGGGCGGGGAGCCGCCTGGACTGCTCGTCGAGCCGCTCCGCGAGCCGCCAGGCCGCCATGAGGTGCCCGTCGTCGCTGCCGTCGCGTCGGAGGTGGGCCAGCCCCACGACGAGGTGCGGGTAGAACGTCGCCAACGGCATCCCGGTGCGCTCCAGGGCCTCCTCGGCGTCCTCGAGCGCCGCCCGCGTGCGGCCCTCGAGCAGGCGCAGCCGGGACCGGACGCCGGTCTGCCAGTGGTTGCAGATGGGGATGTCGCGCTCGACGGTGAACGCGAGCGACTCCTCGAGGACGCGTTCGGCGTCGACGAGCCGTCGGTGCTCGACGTCGAGGTCCGCGAGGTTCGAGTACCCGGTCGACGCCATCTCGTCGTACCCGTGCTCGCGGGCCTCCTCGATGACGCCCACGAGCTCGTCACGGGCTCCCTCGTCCCCGACGGCGAGGGAGTTGATCCCCGAGACCATCCGGCCGTGCAGGGCGAGGGAGTCGTCGCCGACCTCCTCGGCGATCCGCGCCGCGTCCTCGAGGCACTCGTGGAGCAGCCCGACGTCGCCGCGGTGGTAGGCGAGGTAGCCGCGAGTCGCCCGGGCGACGCCGAACTCCCGGGCCGACCGCGGTGCCAGGGTGGCGGCCCGTTCGGCGTGGGCCTCGGCCTCCCGGCGGTGGGCGTTGTAGTACTCGAAGACCGCGCAGGACTGGTGGGCGGTCGACAGGCCCGTGTCGTCGCGGGTGCCCCGCCAGAGGGGGAAGGTGGCGCTCACCGTGGCGATGGCCGGACCGAGCCGCCCCGACATGTACTGCTCGTTGGCGAGGCGGATGAGCAGCTGCGCCCGCTCCTGGGGATCCGCTCCGGGAAGGTTCGTCAGGGCCGTCTCGTAGAGCGCCGCGGCCTCCGTGTGCGAGCCGGACCGTGCGGCGTCCTCCGCCGCGGCCCGCGCGTGGCGCGCGGCCCGGACCGCGTCGCCCGCCGCGAGGGCGTGGTGGGTGAGCACCGCGTGGTCCTGGGGCTCGATGCCCTCGAGGGCGTCGAGCAGCCTGGCATGCAGTCGGGCAGTCCCCCCGGTCGGGATGGTGCTCTCCAGCGCGAGGCGGGCCAGCTCGTGGCGGAACACCAGGCCACCCCGGTCCCGGAGCAGCAGTCCCGTGCGGTGGAGACGGCGCAGCGTCGGCAGGTCGACGTCCAGGGCGGGGAGCACGCGGTCGTCCAGCCGGTCGGGTGCGCTCGCAGCGAGCTGGAGCACCTCGAAGTCCTCCGGGGCGATGTCGACGGCGCGCGCGAGGACCGCGTCCCGGACCGTGGCGGGGAGCGGGAGGCCCGGGTCCTTGGCGACCTCGCTCGTGAAGAACGGGTTCCCGCCCGTGAGCGCGTGGACGGCGGCGGGGTCGAGCGGGCTCCCGTCGAGGAGGGTGGCGACCCCGTCGACGCTCAGCGGGCGGAGCCGCAGGGTGCTCGCCCCGTCGAGCACCGCGAGGTCGCCCAGAAGGGCCCGCACCGGGTGCTGCTCGGTGACGGCGTCGTCCCGGTAGGTGAGCAGCAGCGCGCACGGGATCGACTCGATCCGCCGGAGGAGGAAGCGCAGCACCTCCACCGACGCCTCGTCGACCCAGTGCAGGTCCTCGACGACGACGACCGTCGGCTCGGCGCGGAGCCGGTCGTACGCGACCTCGCAGACCTCGCCGAGCGTCGCCAACGCCGCGATCCCCACCCCGAGGTCCGCCACGACGTCCCTGACCGGGCCGAGGGGGCGCGGCGTCACCAGCGGGTCGCAGCGACCCCGGAGGACGCGGACCCCGGCGAACCTCGAGCAGGCGGCGGCGACGAGCGAGGACTTCCCCGCACCGGCCTCACCGCAGACGGCGACGGCCGATCCCGTGCCGGCGCAGGCGGCGGCGATCGACTGCTCGACGTGACGCAGCTCGGTGTCCCTCTCGAGGAGGTCCATGGGGCGACTGTAGGGCGGGTCGGCCGTACCCCCAAGACCCCGCGACCGGTGGTCACGGGGTCCGGGGACCGGGCGGAGGACCCTCGCCGCGGCAGTGGCCGTCACGGGACGGGCACGACGTCCGCGGTGTGTGGCCCGAACTCGTCGGTGACGGCGGAGACGAGGTCCGCGGGGAAGCCTCCGCGGCGGGCGTGCTCGCGGATGGTCTCGGCGTCGTCCGCCTCGTGCAGGCAGTAGATCTTGTCGCCGGCGACGTAGCTGGTGACCCAGCGGTACGGGACGCCGAGGGAGTCGACGGCCCGGTTGGACGTGCGGGCGATCTCGGCGAGCTGCTCGCTCGTCAGGTCCTTGGCGCCCGGGATCTCGCGCTCGATGAGGAAACGGGGCATTGGTGCCTCCTGTGTCGGTCCCCGGCCGGTGCCGGAGGAGAGGTCACCAGCGTCGACCCGGGCACGCCCCCCGACATCGGGAGCGGTTCCCCATCTAGGCGGCACGAGGCCACCCCCACACCGGGGGCGGGATGCCGGCGACCGCCCGCAGCGCCTACCCTGACGGGAACCGTGCAGGACCCCGACCACAGCGAGGTGGACGACCAACCGTGGCGCACTACCAGGCGATGGGCAGCATCCCCCCGAAGCGGCACACCCAGCACCGCCGGCCGGCCGGCCGCGGGCGCGGGAAGCTCGGCGAGCTGTACTACGAGGAGCTGATGGGGGAGGAGGGCTTCAGCTCGGACTCGAGCCTGCTCTACCACCGCAACATCCCCTCGACGGTCGCCGAGTACCGCGAGTGGACGGTCGGCGACCACGCGACGACGGCCAACCACCCGCTCCTGCCCCGTCACCTCACGCCGCACGCGCTGTTTCCCGACAAGGTCGTCGGCGACACCGACGTCGTCACCGGCCGCCGGCTGCTCCTCGGCAACGGTGACGTCCGGCTGTCCTACGCCGTGGCCGGCGCGCCGAGCCCCTGGTACCGCAACGGGATCGGCGACGAGTGCGTCTACGTCGAGCGTGGCCGGGCCCGGGTCGAGACGGTCTTCGGGGCGTTCGACGTGGGCGAGGGCGACTACGTCATCATCCCGCGGGCCACGACGCACCGCTGGCTGCCGGTGCGCTCGCGCAAGGACCCGCTGCGCACCATCTGCATCGAGGCCAACAGCCACATCGCGCCGCCGAAGCGCTACCTCAGCCGGTACGGCCAGTTCCTCGAGCACAGCCCGTACTGCGAGCGCGACCTGCGGCTGCCGCAGGGTCCGCTCCTCGCGGAGGACGTCGGCGAGAAGCCCGATGCC
>DASSQJ010000106.1:0-11277 GCA_035702545.1 Phycicoccus sp. | reverse complement strand
CCGCAGACGGCCGCCGACCTGCTCTACCTCGACACGGTCGGCGCCGAGTGCGCCCAGGCCGACGCCGAGAGCGGCGTCCCGCGCGGCACGTGCGCGGGGCTCGTCGAGCGCCTCGCGCCCGGCCTCCCGGCGGACCGGCATCCCCGGGACCTGTCCGAGGGGCAGCGGCTGGCGCTCGTCCTCGCCGTCCAGCTCACGGCGGACCCCCCGGTCCTGCTCCTCGACGAGCCGACCCGTGGGCTGGACCCGACGGCGAAGGCGGTCCTCGCGCGGCGGCTGCGCGACCTCGCCGCCGACGGGCACGCGGTCGTCGTGTCGACCCACGACGTCGAGTTCGTCGCCGAGTGCTCGCACCGCGTCGTCGTCCTCGCCGCCGGGGAGGTCGTCGCCGACGGCCCGACGGCCGAGGTCGTCGTCTCGTCGCCGGCGTTCGCGCCCCAGGTCGCCAAGGTGACCGCGCCCGGGCCGTGGCTCACCGTGGCCGACGTCCGCGCGGCGCTCGAGGGGGTGCGGGCGTGAACGGTTCACCATCCCTGCGCGGCAGTCGCTTCCGCGCGGTGCGCCTCCGCCCCCGCTCGAGTGCCGCGATGGTGCTCGTCGCCCTCGCCGGAGTCCTCGCCTTCTGCTGGCCGCTCGTCGTCACCCCCTCCTCCGGGCTCGCGCACGGCACCGACGCGCCGCTCGTCTTCGCCCTCGTCCTGCCGCTGCTCCTCGCCGTCGTCCTCGCCGAGCTCTCCGCGGGCGGCATGGACGTCAAGGCGGTCGCGATGCTCGGGGTGCTGTCTGCGGTCGGGGCCGCGCTGCGGCCGCTCGGTGCCGGCACCGCGGGGCTGGAGACGGTCTTCTTCCTCCTCGTCCTCGGCGGCCGGGTCTTCGGCCCGGGGTTCGGCTTCGTCCAGGGGGCGGTGACGCTCTTCGCCTCCGCGCTCATCACCGGTGGCGTCGGACCGTGGCTGCCGTTCCAGATGCTCGGCGCCGCCTGGGTCGGGTGGGGCGCCGGCCTGCTCCCACCCGCCCGGGGCCGCCGCGAGGTGGCGCTGCTCGCGGGGTACGGGGCGCTCGCCGGGCTCGCCTACGGCGTCCTGCTCAACCTCTCGTTCTGGCCGTTCGCCACGGGGATGTCCGGGGACCTCTCCTTCGAGCCGGGCGCGCCGGTGGCCGAGAACCTCCACCGCTTCCTCGTCTTCAGCTTCGCGACGAGCCTCGGCTGGGACATCGGGCGCGCGGTGACGACGGCCGTGCTCGTGGGGCTCACAGGCCGAGCGGTCCTCGGTTCGCTGCGTCGGGCCGGGCGCCGGGCGGCCTTCGAGGCGCCCGTCCGCTTCGAGGACGCGGCGAGCCCGGAGCGGTCGCGCGACCCGCACTTGGCACAATCGCCCCCATGAACCCGCTCGAGCTGGACCGCGACCCCGCCTGGCTCAGCCGCGAGGACCTCGCCGCCGCCCGCGCGCGGCTGCCCATCCTCTACGTCGACGCGGTGCCCGTCCGGGTCGACGACCGGGGTGAGGTGACGGCCGTCGGCGTGCTGCTCCGCCTCGACGGCGCCGGCAAGGTCTGTCGCGAGCTCGTGTCCGGCCGCGTCCTGCACCACGAGCGGGTCCGCGACGCCCTGCTGCGCCACCTCGAGAAGGACCTCGGGCCGATGGCGCTGCCCCGCGTCCCGGCCAGCCCCCAGCCGTTCACCGTGGCCGAGTACTTCCCGACGCCGGGGGTCACCCCGTTCCACGACCCGCGCCAGCACGCGGTGTCCCTCGCGTTCGTCGTCCCCGTGGCCGGCGACTGCGCCCCGCAGAACGACGCCCTCGACCTCACCTGGCTCACCCCGGACCAGGCCCTCGACCCCGGCGTCCAGGCCGAGATGGAACGCGGCCACGGCGTCCTGCTCCGGCAGGCCCTGGCCCACCTCGGCCACGCCGTCTGACCGCGCCCGGCCGGACCTCCTCCCCCGCTTCCTCGGGTTCGGGGCGGCTGACGGCCGTTGCCGGAACGTGACCTTCCGCGCATTCGGGCGCTACTGACGAGTAGAAGTTGGCGACCGGAAAGGGCCGGGAGCAGGCTGGGGTCACAGACCACCAAGGGGATGCGCGATGAAGATCGCTGTGCTCGTCAAGTACGTCCCGGAGCCCACCGCCACCTGGTCATTCGGCTCCGACCACACCCTGGACCGGTCGGCCGTCGAGGGCCGGCTCTCCGAGCTCGACGAGTACGCCGTCGAGCAGGCGGTCCGGCTCCGGGAGGCGGGTACCGCCGACGAGGTCGTCCACGTCAGCGTCGGTCCGCCGAAGGCCGCCGACGCCCTCCGCAAGGCGCTCGCCATCGGTGGCGACTCCGCCCTCCACGTCGTCGACGACGGCATGCACGGCTCGGACGCCCTCGCGACCTCCCTCGTCCTGGCCGCCGCCCTCGAGCTGGTCCGCCCCGACCTCGTCCTCTGCGGGATGGCCTCGACCGACGCCGAGATGTCGGTGGTCCCCTCGATGGTCGCCGACCGGCTCGGCCTGCCCCAGGCCACCTTCGCCGGAGCGATCGACGTGCAGGGTCCCTCCGTGACGATCCGCCGCGACTCCGACGTCGCCACGGAACGGGTCACCGTCCAGCTGCCCGCCGTCGTCTCGGTCACCGACCAGGCCGGCGAGAGCCGGTACCCCGCCTTCAGGTCGATCATCGCGGCGAAGAAGAAGCCGGTCGAGACGCTGACCCTCACCGACCTCGGGGTCGACCCGGGCCGGGTCGGGCTGGCCGCCGCCGCCACGAAGGTCCTCGACATCTCCCCCGCACCGGCCCGGGAGGCCGGGACCGTCCTCGTCGACGAGGGCGACGCCGCGACGCGGCTCGCCGACTTCCTCGCCGGCCGCGGGTTCATCTCGTAGAGCGCCCTCCGAAGGAGGCAGGTTCATGACTGGAGTCCTGGTCCTCGTCGAGACCAGCACCACCGGGGTCCGCACGTCCACCTTCGAGCTGCTGACCGCCGCGCGCCGACTCGGCGAGCCCGCCGCCGTCCTCGTGGGCGAGGCAACCGACGAGGTGGTCGGGGCGCTCGGCCGGTACGGCGCGTCGACCGTGTACGCGGTCTCCGCGGCCGGGACCGACGAGTTCCTCTCGGTGCCCCGTGCCGAGGCGCTCGTCGAGGTCGCGCGGCGCGTCTCGCCGCTGGCGGTCCTCGTCGGGTCCGGCCCGGACGGGAAGGACGTCGCGGCCCGGGTCGCCGTGCGGCTCGACGCCGGGATCGTCACCGACGCCGTCGGCGTCGCCCTCGAGGACGGTGGCGTCGTCGCGACGCAGAGCATCGTCGGGGGCCGGTTCGTCGCGCGGAGCGCGGTCCTGCGCGGTCCGGCGGTGGTCACGGTCCGGCCGAACGCGTTCGGCGCGGAGGAGGCCCCGGTCACCCCCGCGGTCGAGACCGTCGACCTGAGCCTTTCGGAGCAGGCCCGGGGGGCGCGGATCGTCGAGAGCACGCCCAAGGCCTCGAGCGGCCGACCCGAGCTCGGCGAGGCATCCGTCATCGTCGCGGGCGGGCGCGGCGTCGGGTCCGAGGACGGCTTCTCGGTCATCGAGGACCTCGCGGACGCCCTCGGGGCCGCCGTCGGCGCGTCCCGCAGCGTCACCGACTCCGGATGGGCGCCGCACGACCTCCAGATCGGGCAGACCGGCAAGACGGTCGCCCCGGAGCTCTACATCGCCGCCGGCATCTCCGGAGCCATCCAGCACCGCGCCGGGATGCAGTCGAGCCGGACCATCGTCGCCGTGAACAAGGACCCGGACGCGCCGATCTTCGGGATCGCCGACCTCGGCGTCGTCGGGGACCTCCACACGGTGCTTCCCGCCCTCACGGCCCTGGTGCGGGAACGCCGCAGCTAGCCCATGGTCCTCGCCCGGCTCGTCCTCGGCCTGCTGATGAAGGTCGTGGTGCTCGGCATCGCCCAGCCACGGCTGCTGCGGTGGACCGCGCCCGGCGCCGCCATCGTCCCCCCACCCCATTGACCCCACTGGTCCCTACCCGAGCGAGAACGACATGACCGAGACCGCCACCAGTCCGCAACCTGTCCACGTCGGAGGCGCCGGTCTCGACCTCGGCAGCCTGACGACGATGCTCGAGACGCTCGACGACTTCGTGGCCGAGGCGCTGTCCGTCGACCGCCAGCTCGAGCTCGACCACGAGGACGTCTGCCCCGAGGACCTGGTCCGGCAGATGTCGGACCCGGAGGTCCTGGGGGTCCAGCTCGTCTTCATCCCGGAGGCCTACGGCGGGATGGACGGCGGCGCCTTCGACTCCTACCGGGTCTGCGAGGTACTCGCCCGCCGCGACCTAGGCCTCGCCACCTCCGTCTTCGCGACGTTCCTCGGGTCCGACCCCATCGTCGTCGGCGCGACGGACGAGCAGCGCGAGAGGTGGCTCGGTGAGATCGCCGAGAAGGGCACCGTCTTCGCCTACGCGGCCACCGAGCCGGAGGCCGGCTCCGACCTCGGCGCGATGACCACCCGCGCGGTCCCGGTGACCGACGAGGACGGCTCCGTCACCGCGTACCGGATCACCGGTCGCAAGCAGTGGATCTCCAACGGCTCGATCGCCGACGTCACGACCGTCCTTGCGGCGACCGAGGCCGGGCCATGCTGGTTCGTCGTCCCACGAGGGACCCCCGGCTTCACCGCCGCGCCACCGGAGGACAAGCACGGCATCCGGCTGTCGAACACGGCCGCGCTCTTCCTCGACGACGTCGAGGTGCCCGCGGAGAACCTCGTCGGAGGCATCGAGGGGCGGGGATTGGTCCAGGCCCAGCAGGTCTTCGGGTACACCCGCGTCATGGTCGCCGCGTTCGGCCTCGGGGCCGGCTGGGCCGCCCTCGACCGGGCCATCGAGTACAGCACCAACCGGGAGCAGGGGGGCAGCCGGCTCCACGAGAAGCAGGGCTACACCCACAAGCTCGTCGTGCCGCACGCCGTCCGGCTCGAGGCGGCCCGCGCGTTCGTCGAGCACACCGCCGCCCGGCTGGACGCAGGGGAGGGCGCCGACGGGGCCCTCAACACGGAAGGAGCCATCGCCAAGCTCATGGCGTCCGAGGCCGGCAACGCCGCCGCGGAGGCCGCGATCCAGGCGCACGGCGGCTACGGCTACACGCGGCCCTACCTCGTCGAGAAGATCAAGCGGGACGTGCGGATCACGACGATCTACGAGGGCACCTCGGAGATCCTCGAGATGACGGTGGCCCGTGACCGCTGGCAGCAGCACCTGAAGTCCCGGGGTGGCCACTACACCGACGAGGCTGCACGGCTCTCGGCGCTCCACGCGGCGCACCCGGAGGTCGGCGCGGGCACCGCCGCCCTCGCGGCCTCGGCGCTCGCCGTGGTCCTCGAGGCGGCCCGGACCGAACGGCTCACCCGCAACCAGCACGTCCTCTTCCGTCTCGGCGAGCTCGTCGCCTACACCGAGACCGCGGGCGTCTTCGCGCGCAAGGCCGCGGCGGCCGCCGACGGGACGCTCCACGAGAAGGTCCCGACCCGCTTCGACGCGGCGGCCCTCGCGGCGATGTCCCGCGTCTTCGCCCGCGAGGCCGCCCAGAAGGTCGCGCTCGAGGGCACCCGGTGGGTCGCCGGCTCCGCGGAGCCCGGCAGCCCCGGGGTCGCGGCGATCGCCGCTGTCCCGACCGCCGACATCCTCGCCGCCCAGGCCGGACTCGTCACCGACATGGGCACCGTCCGCGACGCCCTCTACGCACCCTTCACCCACTGACACCGCACGACACGTACCAACCGAGGAACACCATGACCACCGTCCACCCCGTCGCCGTCGTCGGACTCGCCGCGATCATGCCGGACGCCCCCACCGGGGACGCCTTCTGGGCCAACGTCAAGGGAGGGAAGTACTCGATCAGCGAGGTCCCGCCCGAGCGCTGGGACCCGGCGCTCTACCACGACGAGGACCACGGCGCCCGCGACAAGACCTACTCGACGATCGGGGGCTGGGTCCGCGAGTTCGAGTGGAACCCGATCGCCTGGCGGCTGCCGATCCCGCCGATGGTCGCGGCCCAGATGGACGAGGGCCAGCGCTGGGCCGTCTCAGCGGCCCGGGCCGCGCTCACCGACGCCGGCTGGCCGGGATGGGGCGTCGACGGGGACCGCGTCGCCGTCATCCTCGGCAACGCCATCGGCGGGGAGAAGCACTACATGTCCTCGATGCGGATCCGGCTCCCCGAGGTCATCAAGCGGCTCCAGGCATCCCCGACGCTCCTCACCCTGCCGGCGGGCCAGCAGCGCGCCATCGTCGAGGAGACGCGGGCCGCCTACCTGGACAACACCTTCGAGATCACCGAGGACACGATGCCCGGCGAGCTCTCGAACGTCATGGCGGGGCGGATCGCCAACCTCTTCGACCTCCGGGGCCCGAACTACACGACGGATGCCGCCTGCGCGTCCGGGCTGGCCGCCCTCGACTCCGCAGTCCGCGGGCTCGTCGAGCACCAGTACGACGCCGTCGTCACCGGCGGGATCGACCGCAACATGGGTGTCGACGCCTTCGTGAAGTTCTGCAAGATCGGAGCCCTCTCCGCGACCGGGACGCGCCCGTTCGACGCCGGTGCCGACGGCTTCGTCATGGGCGAGGGCGCGGCCGTCTTCGTCCTCAAGCGGCTCGAGGACGCCGAGGCCGCGGGCGACCGCGTCTACGCCGTGATCCTCGGGATCGGCGGCTCCTCGGACGGCAAGGGCAAGGGGATCACCGCGCCCAACCCCGTCGGGCAGCAGCTCGCCGTGCGGCGCGCCTGGGAGAACGCCGGCGAGGACCCCGGGACCGTGACGGCGGTCGAGGCCCACGGCACCTCGACCCGCGTCGGGGACGCCGCTGAGCTCGCGTCGCTCACCGCCGTGTTCGGCGCGACGGGGCTCGCCCCTCGCTCGGTCGCCCTCGGGTCCGTGAAGTCGAACATCGGCCACCTCAAGGCCGCCGCCGGGACCGCGGGGCTGTTCAAGACCGTCCGCTCGCTCCACGAGAAGGTGCTCGCCCCGAGCCTGAACTTCGTCAACCCCAACCCGGGCGTGGACTGGGACTCCGTCCCGTTCGCCGTGAACACCGAGCTGCGCGAGTGGCCCGCGGCACCGAGCGGCATCCGCCGGGCCGGGGTGTCGGCGTTCGGCTTCGGCGGGACGAACTTCCACGTCGTCGTCGAGGAGCACGTCCCCGGGCGTCACCGTCCGCCTGCACGCTCCTTCGCCGGGGCGGACGTGCCGGCGGCCACCGCTCCCCCCGTTGCCGCCACTCCCCCCGTCGCGGCGCCCGCCCCGCCGCCCGCATCCGCAGTGGCCTCCCGCAAGGCCCCGCTGCGTGGCGCGCTGGTCCTCGGCGGCTCCTCCGACGCCGAGGTGCTCGAGAAGGTGTGCGGCGCCCTCGCCGACGCCCGCGTCGGACGCGCTCCGCGCCCCGCCGCCCCCGACCCCGCCCTGGGGGCAGCGGCCGTGCGGGTCGCCGTCGACTACGGCGACGCCGACGAGCTCGCGGGCAAGCTCGGCAAGCTCGTGACGGCCTTCGAGACCGGGAACCCCGCCGTGTTCGGGATGCTCAGGCAGCAGGGCGTCTTCGTCGGTCGCGGACCACGGCCCAAGGTCGCCTTCCTGTACACCGGCCAGGGGTCCCAGTACGTCAACATGCTCCGCGGCCTGCGGGAGCGCGAGCCGATCGTGGCGCAGACCTTCGACGCCGCCGACGCCGTCATGACGCCGCTGCTCGGCCGGCCGCTGACCTCGTTCATCCTCGCCGACCCCCGGGACGAGCAGGCGCTCGCCGCTGCCGGCCGGCAGCTGATGCAGACCGAGATCACCCAACCGGCGGTCCTCGCCACGGACCTCGCCCTGACCCGGCTCCTCGCCGCCTACGGGATCGTCCCCGACATGGTGATGGGGCACAGCCTCGGCGAGTACGGCGCGCTCGTCGCGGCCGGCTCGCTGTCCTTCGAGGCGGCCCTCGAGGCCGTGAGCGCCCGGGGCCGCGAGATGGCCCACCTCACCGTGCCCGACAACGGTGCCATGGCGGCCGTCTTCGGGCCGCTCGACGAGATCCAGCGGACCGTCGACGCCGCCGACGGCTACGCGGTCGTGGCGAACATCAACTCCTACAACCAGGCCGTCGTCGGCGGGGCCACCGCGGCCGTGGAGTCCCTCGTCGAGACCTTCACCGCCAAGGGCATCACCGCGACCCGCATCCCGGTGAGCCACGCCTTCCACACCTCGATCGTCGCGCCCGCGTCGGTGCCCTTCGGTGAGGCGCTGCGCCGCCTCGACCTCCGGCCGCCGTCGCTGCCGATCGTCGCCAACGTCACCGGGGAGTTCTACCCGGCCGACGCGACGACCGAGACGATGCTCGACATGGCGGGACGCCAGATCGCCTCCCCCGTGCAGTTCGTCAAGGGCCTCGAGACCCTCTACGCGGCCGGCGCCCGGGTCTTCGTCGAGGTGGGCCCGAAGAAGGCCCTCCACGGGTTCGTCCAGGACGTCCTCGGGTCGCGGCACGACGACGTCCTCGCCCTCTACACCAACCACCCGAAGGTCACCGACGAGACGGCGCTCAACCAGGCGCTCTGCGGGCTCTACGCCGCGGGTGCCGGGCTCGAGCCGGCCCCGCGCTCAGGGGCGGTCGCCCAGGGAACTGCGGCCACCACCGTGGCGTCCACGGCACCGAGTGGGTCGGCCCCCGCCGCAGCCGGTGTCCCCGACGAGGTCATCCGCGAGCTCGGCGTCATGATGGCCGACGTCCTCGGAAAGGGGCTGCGGCTCATGGGCGCGTCCCCCGTCGTGGCCGCCCCCACCGCGGCTCCGGTACCGGCCGCGCAGACGGCACCGCGCAGCGGCGGCGGCCTCGCCACGCGCGAGCCCGTCGTCATCACCGGCGCCGCCCTCGGCCTGCCCGGGGTGGAGCGGATGTTCGACGACGAGAACGTCGCCCGCATCCTCGACGGCGAGTCCTTCATCGGCGTCCTGCCGATGGAGGTGCGCCAGCAGATGGTCGACCGCCGGATCACCCGGATCGTCAAGGACGCCTCCGGCGGCGGCAGCTTCCACACCATCGAGGACCAGGCGGAGGTCATCAAGCTCGCCGGACGGCACGCACCCGTCGACGTCGTCGGCCAGTTCGGCGTGGACGCCGCACGCGACGAGGCGCTCGACGAGACGACGCGGATGGCCCTCGCCGCCGGCTTCGACGCCCTGCGCGACGCGGGGGTCCCGCTGACGATGCGCTACAAGACGACGACCATCGGCACCCAGCTCCCTGACCGGTGGGGCCTGCCCGAGGCGCTGCGGGACGACACGGGGGTCATCTTCGCGTCGGCGTTCCCCGGCTACGACAGCTTCGCCGGCGAGATCGAGGCCTACGCCCTCGACCGGGGACGTCGCGACAACCTGCTGGCCCTCGAGGGCGTGCGTGCCGCGATGGGCGAGGACGACGCCGCCCGCGAGGAGGTCGACCGCCTCATCGCCGAGCTGCGCGCTCACATCGACGAGTCGGGCTACACCTTCGACCGCCGATTCCTCTTCCGGGTCCTCTCGATGGGGCACAGCCAGTTCGCCGAGATCATCGGCGCCCGTGGCCCGAACACCCAGGTCAACGCCGCGTGCGCCAGCACGACCCAGGCACTCTCCCTCGCCGAGGACTGGATCCGCGCCGGACGTTGCCGCCGGGTCGTCATCGTCTCGGCCGACGACGCGAGCGGGCAGCACCTCCTCCCGTGGGTCACCTCGGGCTTCCTCGCCAGCGGCGCGGCGGCCACCGACGAGCGGGTCGAGGACGCGGCGACACCCTTCGACCGGCGCCGCCACGGCATGATCATCGGGGCGGGCGCTGCGGCCCTCGTCGTCGAGTCCGCCGAGGCGGCGCGGGAGCGCGGCCTCCAGCCGATCGCCGAGGTGCTGGCGACGGTGACGGCGAACAGCGCCTTCCACGGGACCCGGCTCGACGTCGAGCACATCGGCGGCGTCATGGAGTCCCTCGTCCGCGAGGCCGAGGGTCGCGGCGTGGACCGCCACGCCATGGCCGGCCGGACCGTCTTCGTGTCCCACGAGACGTACACCCCCGCCCGTGGCGGCAGCGCGGCGGCCGAGATCAACGCCCTGCGGCGGGTCTTCGGCGAGAACGCCGACAAGGTCGTCGTGACGAACACCAAGGGCTTCACGGGCCACGCGATGGGCGCGGGCATCGAGGACGTCGTCGCCGTCAAGGCGCTGGAGACCGGCATCGTCCCGCCTGTCCCGAACTACCGCGAGCCCGACCCCGACCTCGGGTCGCTCACCCTCTCCACGGGCGGGCAGTACCCCGTCGAGTACGCGCTGCGGCTGGCGGCCGGCTTCGGCTCGCAGGTCGCGATGTCGCTGCTGCGCCGCACCCCGCTGCCGGGTGGTGCGCGACGTGCGCCGGACGCCCTCGGCTACGCCTACCGCGTCATCGACGCCCGCGCGTGGCAGCACTGGCTCGACGGGCTCTCCGGGCACTCCGACAGCACCCTCGAGGTGGACCACCGGCGGCTGCGCATCGTCGACGTCGGAGCACCGGACGTGCCGGTCACCCCGGTGACCCAGGTGCCCGTGCCCTGGGCGGGGATCGCGGGCGCGCCGACCGCGACGCCCCCGCGCCGGCCCTCCCCCATCGCGCCGGCCGTCGACTACCCGGCTCCGTTCGACCACACCTCGCGGCTCGTCCAGGAGGACGGTCCGCCGGCAGCCTCGGCTGCGCCGGTAGCCGCGGCGGCGCCGGCACCTGCGGCACCTCCGGCCCCCGTGCCGGCAGCCGAGCCTTCTGCCGCCACCGCTGTCCCGGAGGCACTCGTTGACCCCGTCCTCGAACGGGTCACCGAGATCGTCGCCGGGATGACCGGCTACCCGCCCGAGCTGCTCGACCCCGACCTCGACCTCGAGGCCGACCTCGGCGTCGACACCGTCAAGCAGGCCGAGGTCTTCGCCGCCGTCCGCCAGGAGTACGGCGTCGAACGCGACGCCACCCTCCAGCTGCGCGACTTCCCCACCCTCAACCACGTCGCCGGCTGGATCCGCGAGAAGACCGGCCAACCCGCCCCCGCACCGGCCGCACCGGCACCCGCCGCTGGACCGGCCGCACCGGCCGCACCGGCAGCCGCGGCGGCACCGCCCGCCACGGGCGACCCCATCCTGGCCAAGGTCACCGAGATCGTCGCCGGGATGACCGGCTACCCGCCCGAGCTGCTCGACCCCGACCTCGACCTCGAGGCCGACCTCGGCGTCGACACCGTCAAGCAGGCCGAGGTCTTCGCCGCCGTCCGCCAG
>DASSQJ010000105.1:0-2627 GCA_035702545.1 Phycicoccus sp. | reverse complement strand
CGACGGTGCGCTGGAGGTGGTCGACGTGCTCGCGCAGCCGCTCGGCGAGCGCCGGGTCCACGACGAGGTCGGTGTCCAGGCGCAGGGCCGTCATCGGCGTCCGCAACCGGTGACCGAGGTCAGCGACGTGCTCGCGCTCGGCGGCGACGAGCTCGTGGATGCGATCGGCGAGGGCGTTGAGCGCGCGCCCGAGCTCGGCGGTCTCCGGCGGTCCGCCCGGCACGGCGCGGGCGCTCGCGTCGCCCTCCCGCAGCCGGTGCGCGACGGTCGCGACCTCGGTGACGGGGACGCTGATCCGGCGCCCCAGCCACCACGCGACGGCCACCGACAGGCCGACGAGGGCGGTGCCGAGGGCCCCGATCGTCGCCCACGCGGCGGGCACGCCGGAGCGCAGCTCCTCGGTCGTCGTCGTCGCGACGACGACCTCGATGCCGCGGGGGGTGACCACCGGGACGACCGCGTCCCGGCCGGCCGTGTGGTCCGTGGTGAAGGCGCCCCGCTCGCGGCGCGCCCGCGCGACCTCGGCGACGGTGTGCGCCGGGAGGGGGCCGTTCGGCTGCCCGAGCACGGTTCCGTCCGGCTCGACGACGAGGACCGCCGGTCCCCGATCGGCCAGGTCGGCGACCGTGCGGTCGAGTGCCGCCACGTCGGTGAGCGTCGCGACGAGGGTGGCGACGCTCTGCGCCTGCTCCCGCACCCGGGTCGTCGCGCGGTCCTCGGCGAGGCTCGCGACGAGGATGCCGAGCGGCACGACGAAGGCGACGACGACGGCGCTCGTCGTCGCGGCGACGAGCCAGGCGATGCGCCGGGTCATCCGTCCTCGGTCTGCGGGGCCGGCGCGGCGAGGCGCACGCCCACGCCGCGGACGCTGTGGAGGTACACCGGATGAGCCGCGCTCTCGCCGAGCTTTCGCCGCAGCCACGACAGGTGGACGTCGACGGTGCGCTCGCCGCCGCCGTACGGCTGGTTCCACACCTCCGCGAGGATCTCCCGCTTCGTGACGACCTCGCCCGCCCGCTGGGCGAGGAGGTGGAGCAGGTCGAACTCGCGGCGGGTCAGCTCGACGGGCTCGCCGTCGAGGGTCACCTCGCGCGCCACGGGGTCGACGACGAGGCCGCCGACGGCGAGCGGACCCTCGTCGTCGTCCGGGTGCGCGCGCCGCAGGACGGCGCGCATCCGGGCCTCGAGCTGGTCCATCGCGAACGGCTTGACGACGTAGTCGTCGGCTCCGGCGTCGAGGGCGCGGACGACCGACGGGTCGTCGTCGCGCGCGGTGACGACGATGACCGGGGTGCGGCGCACGGCTCGCAGCATCGTCAGCAGGCTGTGGCCGTCCAGGTCGGGGAGCCCCAGGTCGAGCAGGACGAGGTCGGGCTCGTCGTCGAGGACCCGCTGGAGGCCCGCCATCGCCGCCGGGGCGCTGGACACCGCGTGCCCGCGGTCGGTGAGCGAGCGCACGAGGGAGGACCGGATCGCGGGGTCGTCCTCGATGACGAGCACGTGTGCCACAGTGGGCACGGTAGAGCAGGGAGAGGGAGGCGCGCGTGAGGTCGGTCCGTCCGCCCCTCGTGGTGATGCTGCTGGCGTGGCTCCTCGTCGTCACCGCGGTGGGCGTCGTCACGTACCTCGTCGTCGGCAGCGCCGGCCGGGGCGTCGGCCAGGCGTCGGCTGCCGCGACGGTGGCACCCCTGCCGCCCGCCGGGCCCGACCCGACCGCCTCGCCCGGGCCGACGACCCCGGCATCCGCCGTACCCCGCCCGACCCGCTCGGCCACCCCGGCCCCGACCGTGAGCCGGACGACCGCCCCCGCGCCGGCGCCGACGAGGAGCAGCCCGCCCGTCGTGCGAACCGCACCGCCCCCGGCCCCGACGACTGTGACGCGCTCGTTCACCACCCAGGGTGGGACCGTCGTCGCAACGTGCACCGGCTCGACCGTGCGGCGGGACTCGATCACGCCGCGCGACGGCTGGCGCGTCGAGGACGACACCGAGCACGGGACGCTCGAGGTCAAGTTCAAGGCCGCGGAGGCCGAGGTGGAGCTCACTCTCCGCTGCGTGGGCGGCGTCCCGACCCGGGTCGACGGCTAGCCTGCGTCCGTGGCCACCGCCCTCGTCACGGACTCGACCGCGTACCTGCCCGCCGACCTCGTCGACGGTCTCGACGTGCGCGTGGTGCCGCTCCACGTCGTCGTCGGCGGCCGGGAGCACCGCGAGGGAGTCGACATCGGCGCCGCCGAGGTCGCGGCCGCGCTCCGCTCGTTCACGCCGGTGTCGACGTCGCGTCCGGCACCGGCCGCCTTCCTCGAGGCGTACGAGGCGGCGGCCGCGGCGGGGGCGGACTCGGTGGTCTCCGTGCACCTCTCCGCCGAGCTGTCGAGCACGGTGGGCGGTGCGCAGCTCGCGGCGGATCAGGCATCCGTGCCCGTGACCGTCATCGACTCGCGGGCGCTCGGGATGGTGATGGGGCATGCGGTGCTCGCGGGGGCGCGGGCCGCGGCGGCCGGGGCGAGCGTCGAGCGCGTCGCCGACCTCGTCCGCCGGACCTGCGCCGGGTCCGCGGTCGTCTTCTACGTCGACACCCTGGAGTACCTGCGGCGCGGTGGCCGGATCGGGCGCGCCGGGGCCCTG
>DASSQJ010000104.1:0-5318 GCA_035702545.1 Phycicoccus sp. | reverse complement strand
TGGCGCCGGAGCTGCGCGCCCTCGCCCCCGACGGGGACCGGCGGATGTCGGCGACCCCGTTCGCGAACGGTGGCCGGCTCCGGCACGACCTGCCGATGCCGGACCTCGGCGCCTACGAGGTGGAGGTCCGCCATCCGGGCGTCGAGATGGTGGAGAACACCATCACGGCCGGCCGGCTGATGCGCGACCTCTACGCCGCGACGACGACCCCGGACGGGGGCGGCAGCTTCCGTCTCTTCTGCCCCGACGAGACGGCGTCCAACCGGCTCCAAGCCGTCTTCGAGGTCACCGACCGGTGCTTCACCGCCCCGCTGCTCGACACGGACCAGCAGATCGGCCCCGACGGACGGGTCATGGAGGTCCTCAGCGAGCACCTCTGCGAGGGGTGGCTCGAGGGCTACCTGCTCACCGGCCGGCACGGGATGTTCGCGACGTACGAGGCCTTCGCGATGGTCTCGGCGTCGATGGCGGTCCAGCACGTGAAGTGGCTCCAGCACGCCCAGGGCCTCCCGTGGCGCGCCCCGGTGTCCTCCCTCAACGTCCTGCTCACCTCGACGTGCTGGCGCAACGACCACAACGGTTTCTCCCACCAGGGGCCGGGGCTCATCGACTGCCTCATCCCGCTCGCGCCGGACGTCGTCCGGGTCTGGCTGCCGCCGGACGCGAACACGACGCTGTCGATCACCGACCACTGCCTGCGCAGTACCGACCACGTCAACCTCATCGTCGTCGACAAGCAGAAGCACCTCCAGTACCTCACCCTCGAGGAGGCCCACCGGCACTGCGCCCGGGGCGCCGGGACCTGGCAGTGGGCGAGCACGGCCGCGGAGGCCGAAACGCCCGACGTCGTCATCGCCTGCGCCGGCGACGTCCCCACCCAGGAGGCCCTCGCCGCGGCGGAGCTGCTCTCCGAGCACGTCCCGGACCTCAAGTTCCGGTTCGTCAACGTCGTCGACATCATGGCGCTCATCCCGGAGAACGACCATCCGCACGGCTACACCGACAGCCAGTTCGACGACCTGTTCACCCCCGACAAGCACGTCGTCTTCGCCTTCCACGGGTACCCCCGGGCCATCCACCAGCTCGTCCACGGGCGCACGAACCCGGGGCGCTTCCACGTCCGGGGCTTCAACGAGCAGGGCACGACGACGACCCCCTTCGACATGGTCGTCCTCAACCGGATGAGCCGCTTCCACCTCGCCAAGGAGGTGCTCCGGCGCTCCACCGCCCGACCCGCGGGGTGGAAGTTCCTCGTCGAGCTCTGCGACGAGCGGCTCGCGGAGCACGAGGAGTACATCCGCGAGCACCTCGAGGACATGCCCGACATCAGCGGGTGGACGTGGGGCGGCCTGCGGTCGTGAGAGGCATCTACCTCGCCGGCTCGGAGGCCCGGTCCGGCAAGTCGGCCGTCGCGGTCGGCCTCGCCCACCAGCTCGCCCGGCGGCACGGCAGGGTCGGGGTGTTCCGCCCGATCGTCCGCGTCGACGCCCGCGACGACCTCCTCGACGTCCTCGTCCAGGAGTCCGGCACCGGCGCCGGCGCCGAGGGGTCGTGGGGCGTCACCTACGACGCCCTCCACGCCGATCCGGACGCCGCCCTCGCCCGGGTTGTCGACCGCTACCACCAGGTGGCCGAGCGGCACGACGTCGTCCTCGTCGTCGGCTCGGACTTCACCGGGGTGCCCGCACCGACGGAGTTCTCGACCAACGCGACGATCGCCGTCAACCTCGGCACCCCGATGGTCCTCGTCGTCCCGGCGCGCGACCGCGGCCCGCGCGACGTCGCCGCCGGGGCGGCCGCCTCGGTGTCCGCGGCCCGCGCCGCGCACGCGCGCGTCGGCGGCGTCGTCGTCAACCAGGTGCCCACCGCGGCGTTGCCCACCTTCGCCGACGCGGTCCGCCGCGACGTCGACCCGGTCCCGGTGTGGGCCCTCCCGGAGTCCCCGGTGCTGCGGGCCCCGACCGTCGCGGACCTGATGTCGGCGTGCCGCGGGACGCTGGTCCACGGCGACCCCGACCTGCTGGACCGCGAGAGCCTCGGGCTCGTCGTCGCGGCGATGTCGATGCCCCACGTCATCGACCGGCTCTTCGAGGACGCCGTCGTCATCGTCCCGGGGGACCGCGAGGACGTCGTGCTCGGCGTCCTCCTCGCCCACCAGTCGCGCACCCTCCCGGCGCTGTCCGGGCTCGTCCTCAACGGCGGCTTCGGCCTGTCCCCGCAGGTCGACCGGCTCATCGCCGGCCTCGACGTGCGCCTGCCGATGGTCGCCGCGGACGCGGGCACGATGGAGGTCACCTCGGCCCTCGGGCGGGTGGAGGGCCGGATCACCGCCGACTCCCGTCGCAAGGTGCGGGCCGCGGTGGCGCTCGTCGAGGACGCCGACGACCTCACCGCCCTCGCCGGGCAGGACTCGGCCACGGGGGAGGGGGTGGTGACCCCGCTGATGTTCGAGCACCTGCTTGTCGAGCAGGCGCGGGCCGCGGGCTCGCACATCGTCCTGCCCGAGGGGACCGAGGACCGGATCCTGCGGGCCGCGGAGCAGGTCCTCGCGCGCGGCATGGCGCGGCTGACCCTGCTCGGGGACGAGGAGACGGTCCGGGACCGGGCCCGCCAGCTCGGCGTCGACGTCTCCGCCGCGACCGTCGTCGACCCCGCCACCAGTCCGTTGCGCGACCGGTTCGCCGCCGAGTACGCGGCGCTGCGGGCGCACAAGGGCGTGACGCCGGAACAGGCCCACGACCGGGTGGCCGACCCCTCGTACTTCGGGACGATGATGGTCCACGACGGCCTCGCCGACGGGATGGTCTCGGGCTGCGTCACGACGACGGCCCACACCATCCGCCCGGCCCTCGAGGTGGTCCGCACGGCGCCGGGGGTCTCCGTCGTCTCCAGCGTCTTCCTCATGTGCCTCGCCGACCGCGTCCTCGTCTACGGGGACTGCGCGGTCAACCCCGACCCGACCGCCGAGCAGCTGGCCGACATCGCCGTCTCGTCGGCGCGCACCGCCGCCCAGTTCGGCGTCGAGCCCCGGGTCGCGATGCTCTCGTACTCCACCGGGCAGTCCGGGTCGGGTGCCGACGTCGAGAAGGTCCGGGAGGCGACCCGGCGGGTCCGCGAGAAGGCCCCCGACCTGCCGGTCGAGGGGCCGGTCCAGTACGACGCGGCCGTGGACCCGACGGTGGCCCGGACGAAGCTCAGCGACAGCCCGGTCGCCGGGCGCGCGACTGTCCTCGTCTTCCCCGACCTCAACACCGGCAACAACACGTACAAGGCCGTCCAGCGCAGCGCGTCCGCCGTCGCGATCGGGCCGGTCCTCCAGGGCCTGAACAAGCCGGTCAACGACCTGTCCCGGGGCGCCCTCGTCCGCGACATCGTCAACACCATCGCCATCACGGCCGTCCAGGCGGGTGCCCGGTGAGCGGGGCGCGGCACGTCCTCGTCGTCAACGCCGGCTCCTCGTCGCTGAAGTACCGCCTCGTCGACGCCGACGACGGCAGCACGACCGCGAGCGGGCTCGTCTCGGAGGTCGGCGGCCGGGCGCACTGGCGGCACACCGCAGCGGGCGACGTCGTTCACGACGAGGACGTCGAGTGCCCCGACCACGCCGCCGCCTTCGGGCTCGCACGGGACGCCCTCGCCATCGGCGGCGCCGGGCTCGCCGAGGAGGACCTGGTCGGGGTGGGCCACCGCGTCGTGCACGGCGGGCAGCGGTTCCGGGCCCCGGTCGTCGCCGACGAGGAGGTCCTCGGGGAGATCCGCGACCTCGCCCCGCTCGCGCCGCTGCACAACCCCGCGAACGTCGAGGGGATGGTGCGGGCCGCCGAGGCGTTCCCGGGCGTGCCCCACGTCGCCGTCTTCGACACCGCGTTCCACGGCACCCTGCCCCCGGCCGCCGACACCTACGCGGTACCGCGGCAGTGGCGGGAGGAGCACCGGGTCCGCCGGTACGGGTTCCACGGGACGTCCTACGCGTACGTCTCGCGCCGGACGGCCCGGCTGCTCGGTCGGCCCCTCGAGGACCTGCGGATGGTCGTGCTCCACCTGGGGAACGGGGCCAGCGCGTGCGCTGTCGACGGCGGGCGCAGCGTCGACACCTCGATGGGCCTCTCACCCGTCGAGGGGCTCGTCATGGGGACCCGCTCGGGCGACGTCGACCCCGCCCTCGGCGGCTACCTCGCCCGCGTCGGCGGACTCGACGCCGCCGGGTACGACCGGGCGCTCAACCGGGACAGCGGCCTGCTCGCCCTCGCCGGCGCCTCCGACTTCCGCACCGTCGCCGAGCGAGCCGCGGCAGGCGACCCGGACGCCCGGCTCGCCCTCGACGTCGCCGTCCACCGCCTCGTCAAGTACGTCGGCGCCTACGCCGCGGTGCTCGGACGGCTCGACGCGCTCGTCTTCACCGCCGGCATCGGCGAGAACAGCCCGGTGCTCCGGGAGGCCGTCTGCACCCGCCTGGGCCTGCTCGGGGTGGACCTCGACCGCTCGGCCAACGCCGCCGGACCCCCCGAGCGCCGCGTCTCGACCCCGGGGAGTGCCGTCGAGGTGTGGGTGGTGCCGACCGACGAGGAGCGGGAGATCGCCCGCGAGACGCTCAGGGTCCTCGGGAGCACCCCCGACTGGTGAACCGGGGGCGCGGCGCCTGCCTAGAGTGGCGCCATGCCGACGACGCTCTACCGGCGCGGGCTGGTCCACGCACCCGAACGCCCCGGGGCGACCGCGCTCGTCGTCGGCGACGACGGCCGCATCGCGTGGCTCGGTGACGAGGCGGGGGCCGACCGGCACGTCGGCGGGGCCGACGCCGTCGTCGACCTCGGGGGAGCGGTCGTCCTGGCGGGCTTCGTCGACGCCCACGCCCACGTGTCGCACACCGGGCTCGGGCTGCGTGGGGTCGACCTCGTGGGCACCCGCACCGTGACCGAGGCCCTCGACCGGGTGGCCGACGCCGCCCGCGAGAGCCCGGGGCGCCCGGTGTTCGCCCACGGCTGGCAGGAGCAGGACTGGACCGGCGGCCGCGCGATGACGGCGGCCGAGCTCGACCGGGCCAGCGGCGGGGGAGTGGTCTACGCCTCGCGCGTCGACGGGCACTCCGCCGTCGTCTCCAGCGCGCTCGCGGCGGCGTGCGGTGCGGCCGGGCTCGACGGCTGGACCGACACCGGGTGGGTGGTCCGGGACGCCAAGAACGCGGCCCGCGCGGCGTTCGACGCGGCCCGCACCCGGTCACAGCGGCGCGACGACGTCGAGCTCGCGCTCCGTGCGGCGGCGCGGGAGGGGGTCGTCGAGGTCCACGAGTGCGGGGGGCCGCTGCTCACGTCGGCCGA
>DASSQJ010000103.1:0-5706 GCA_035702545.1 Phycicoccus sp. | reverse complement strand
TCACGTCAGCTCCTCCCTCGGTCCGGCCAGTCGGTCACCGAGCAACCGTAGCCCGGCGTCGCGGCTCGACTTGAACAACACCACGTCGCCGGGCGCGAGCTCGGCGCGCAGCAGCGCCTCGGCGGCGTCGGCGTCCGGGGCGGTGCGCACCCGGGTGCTCGCGGCGGCCCCGGACAGGGCGGCCCGGGCCCCGTCGGCGAGGGCGGCGGCGGGGCGGCCCACGACGAGCAGCTCGTCGACGCCCCGGGCGACGGCCTCCTCGCCGACCTGGGCGTGCAGGGCGTCGGACTCCTCGCCGAGCTCGAGCATGGTCCCGAGCACCGCCCAGGTGCGCCGCCCCTCCCCCATCCGTTCGAGGGCGAGGAGGGCGGCGCGCATCGAGTCCGGGTTCGCGTTGTAGGCGTCGTTGACGACGGTGACCCCGTCGGGGCGCTCGGTGACCTCCATCCGCCACCGGCTGACCGGCGTCGCCGCCTCGAGCGCGGCGACCACCGCGTCCAGGGTCAGGCCGAGCTCGAGGGCGGTCGCGACGACGGCGAGGGCGTTGGCGACGTGGTGGCGCCCGACGAGGCCGAGGGCGACCGGCCGCTCCCCCGCCGGGCTCGTCAGCGTGAAGGAGGCCCGGCCGCCGGCGTCGAGGCGGACGTCGGTGGCGCGCACCACCGCGTCGGCGGCCTCCCCGACGAGGACGACGCGTGCCGCGGTGACCGCGGCCATCCCGCGGACCACGGTGTCGTCGGCGTTGAGGACGGCGACCCCGTGGGCCGGCAGGGCCGCGACGAGCTCGGACTTCGCGCGGCCGATCGCCTCACGGGACCCGAACTCGCCGACGTGGGCGGTGCCGACGTTGAGGACGATGCCGATGCGCGGCGGCGCCATCCGGGTGAGGTAGGCGATGTGGCCGACCCCCCGGGCGCCCATCTCGGCGACGAGGAAGCGGGTGTCCGGCTCGACGCGGCAGACGGTGAGCGGGACCCCGACCTCGGAGTTGTACGAGCCGACCGGCGCCACGGTCGGCCCCGCGGTGGCGAGGACGGTCCCGAGGAGGTCCTTGGTGCTCGTCTTCCCCGACGAGCCGGTGATGCCGACGACGGTCAGGCCGTCGGCCCGGCGGACGACCTCGCGGGCGAGGGCGGCGAAGGCCTCCTGGGTGTCGTCGACGACGACGCACCACGCGCCGGCGACGGGGCGCGTCACGAGGGCCGCCACGGCACCGAGCTCGATCGCACCGCCGACGAAGTCGTGCCCGTCGGCGTGCTCGCCCACCCGGGCCACGTAGAGCCCGCCGGGTCCGGCCTCGCGCGAGTCGGTGACGACGGGGCCGTCGACGACGACGTCGGCGGGGTCGATCGGATCCGCGCCACCGTCGGGCAGGACGAGTCGACCCCCGGTGACCGCCGCGACCTCGGCCAGCGTCATCGGGATCACCGGACCACCCCCCGCGCCGTCGCGGCGAGCGCCTCGCGGAGGACCTCCCGGTCGTCGAAGGGGTGGACGACCCCGTCGACCTCCTGCCCCGTCTCGTGCCCCTTGCCGACGACGGCGACGGTGGCCTGCGGCCCCTCCGGCCACGCGGCGCGGACTGCCTCGTGGATGGCGTCGCGGCGGTCGCCGACGACCTCGACCTCGACGTGGCGTCCGGCCCGGCGCACCTCGAGGGCCCCCTCGAGCACGGCGGCCCGGATCGCCGCCGGGTCCTCGGAGCGGGGGTTGTCGTCGGTGACGACGACGACGTCGGCCACCTCGGCCGCGGCCCGGCCCATGTCGCGGCGCTTGTCGCGGTCGCGGTCGCCCCCCGCGCCGGTGACGACGACGAGGCGCCCGGCGGTCGTCGGCCGGAGCGCCTGGAGGGCCGCCCGGATCGCCTCCGGGGTGTGGGCGTAGTCGACGACGGCCCGGGGGGCCGGCCCGCCGTGGGCCGCGTGGACCTGCTCCATCCGTCCGGGCACGTGGGGGTCGGCGAGGACGGCGCCGGCCACGACGTCGGCGTCCTCACCGAGGAGGACGAGGCCGGCCGCGGCCATCGCCGTGTTCGTCACGTTGAAGTCGCCGGGAAGGCTCGAGCGCAGGCGCAGGTCGACCCCACCGGGCCCGGTGAGACCGAAGGCCGCCGGGTCGTCGGCGTCGGGGTGCACCCGCCAGTCGGCGTCCTCGGCGTGGCCGATGGTCCGGACCGGCACCGTCGCGAGGTCGGCGAGCCGCCGGCCCCACGCGTCGTCGGTGCACACGAGGGCGCGGCGGGAGCGCTCGGGTGTGAAGAGCGAGGCCTTGGCCGCGAAGTAGTCGTCCATGTCGGCGTGGAAGTCGAGGTGGTCCTGGGAGAGGTTGGTGAAGAGGGCGACGTCGTAGACGACCCCGTCGACGCGGTGCTGGGCCAGCGCGTGGCTGGAGACCTCCATGACGCACGTGTCGAGGCCGCGCTCGGCCATGACGGCGAGGAGGGCGTGCAGGTCGGGAGCCTCCGGGGTGGTGCGCACGCTGCCGACCCGCTCCTCGCCGATCCGCGTCTCGACGGTGCCGATGAGGCCGGCGCTCCGGCCGAGGGCGGTGAGCGCGGAGTGGACGAGGTAGGCGGTCGTCGTCTTGCCGTTGGTGCCGGTGATCCCGACGAGCCGCAGCGGCGTCTCCTCCGTGCCGTAGACGCGGGCCGCGACCGCCCCGAGCACCGCCCGCGGACCGTCGACGACGAGAACGGGGAGGCTCACGCCGGCGGACCGCATCCGCTCCGCGCCGTCGGCGTCGCTGAGCACGGCGGCGGCACCGGCCTGCGCCGCGGCTCCAACGAAGTCCGCACCGTGGGCGCGGGCACCCGGGAGGGCGGCGTAGAGGTCTCCGGGGAGGACGCCGCGGGAGTCCAGGCTCACCCCGGTCACGACGGTCGGGTCGTCGGGCGGGAGGGCGCCGACGAGGGCGGCCAGCTCCCGCAGAGGGGTACCTCGGGGGGAGGCCGGTCGGGGGGGAACCACGTCGCCCGACCCTACCGTCTGGGGTGCTTGACGCCGTTGCGCAGCAGGGTGGGGTCGGCGAGCGCCCGCTCGGGGCTCACGGTGAGGGTGACCTTCGGCGCCTTCGTGCCCGTCGGCGGGATCTTCAGCTCCTGGAGGGCGTAGGTCGTGACGTCCTTGAAGACCGGGCCGGCGACGTAGCCGCCCCAGTACGTCGACGAGGGCTTCTGGACGATGACGGCGACGACGATCTGCGGGTCGTCGGCCGGTGCGTACCCGATGAAGCTCGACGTGAAGCCCGAGTACTTCTTCAGCCGGTCGTCGAAGTAGTTCGCCGTTCCGGTCTTGCCCGCGATCCGGTACCCGGGGATCTGCGCCTCGGGCGCGGTGCCGTCCGGGCCGACGACGCCCTCGAGCATCTTGCCGAGGTCCGCGGCGGTGCGGTGCGAGACGACCCGGGTGGAGGACGAGTCCGGCATCCGCTCCACCGTCCCGTCGGCGTGGGACACCGAGTCGACGAGCCGTGGTGCGACGCGCACGCCGTCGTTGGCGATCGTCTGGAACACCGAGGCGGCCTGGATGGCGGTGACCGAGATGCCCTGCCCGAACGCGACCGTCGCCTGCTGGGTGCCGCTCCACGTCTTCGACGGCGGCAGGAGGCCGGCCGACTCCCCCGGGTACCCGGTGCCGGACGTCGAGCCGAGACCGAACTTGCGGAAGTACCGCTCGAGCGTCGAGGGCTTCAGCGTCTCGCTGACGAGGATGGTCCCGATGTTGCTCGACTCCGCGAGGGTGCCGGCGACCGTGCGGTAGAGGGTCGGGTGCGGGTGCGCGTCCTTGAAGCTCGCGTCGTAGCGCTGGAGGCGGTTCGGGATGACGACCGGCGTCGACGGCGTCACCGTCCTCTCCTCGAGGGCGGCGGCCATCGTCATGATCTTCGCCGTCGAGCCCGGCTCGAAGACGTCGGAGAAGGCCTTGTTGTCGAGCTGGGCACCGGCGGCGCCGACGTCGGTGTTCGGGTCGAACGTCGGGTACGACGCGACGCTCAGCAGGTCGCCGGTCTTCGCGTTCATGATGACGACCGTGCCGGCCCGCGCCTTCGTCGCCTTGATCCGCTGCGCGAGCGCGTTCTGGGCGTACCACTGGAGCGAGGAGTTGACCGTCAGCCGGACGTCCTCCCCGTTGACGGCCGGGGTCAGCGTGCTCTGGCCGGCGGGGATGGCCGTGCCGTCGCGGCCGACCTCGTAGGTGCGGCTCCCCGGCCGGCCCTGGAGGTCCTTCTGCATCATGTACTCGACCCCGCCACCCGGCTCGCCGTTCTCCGTGAGGTACCCGACGAGGGCCGCCGTCGTCGTGCCCTGCGGGTAGACCCGCTCGGAGCGGGTCTCCCGCCGGTCGGCGTAGACGCCGGGGATGCCGAGGTCGGAGACCTGGTTCCACACGAGCGGCGTGACGTCCTTGCTGAGGATGCGGTACCGGCTCGTCCCGGTGAGCTCGTCGACCATCGCGGTCACGCTGGTCCCGAGCAGCGGGGCGAGCGCCTCGGCGGCCTTCTGGACGGCCGCGGGCGCGCTCGCGGGGTCGCACGTGTTCCTGCCCGTCCCGTAGGTGCACACCGCGGTCTGGTCGACGACGACGACCTCCCGGACGACGCTGCTCGCGAGCACCGTGCCGTCGGCGGCGAGGATCTGCCCGCGCATCGCCGGGATGATCTGGGACGCGACCCGCTGGCCCCGCGCCTCCTGCGCGACCGCCTCGGCGTCGAAGCCCTGGATGCGGACGAGCTGGGCGCCGAAGACGCTGAGGACGAACACCGAGGCGACGACGAGCGCGCGCATCCGGCGCCGGGTGCTCGCCGCCGGGCGCGGCGTGGGCCGGGGTCGCGGCCGCGCCGGACGGCCGGGGCCACCCCGTCCGCCCCCACCCCCGCCCGACGGGCGCGGGGTCGGACGGCCGCCGCCCGGGGGGACCGCACGGGTGGTGCGGGGCGTGGGCCGCCCCGGCCCTGCGGGCCGGCCGGGTTGCGCGGACCGTACGGGTCGCGCCGGCCTCGCGGGCTGCGCCGACCGCCGCGGCGCGGGCCGGGCGGGTGCGGACGACGGGGGGCGGGGTGGGGTCACCGGGAAGGTCCTCGGGGTCGCGGCTCAGCGTCGGGTCGGGCCGGCGCCGGGGGTCTGCGAGGCCGTCACCGGCACCCTCCTCGTCGTGTCCGTGGGCTCGGTGACCACGCTAAACGCCGCGTCGGCACTGGCCGCCCGCGCCACGCCGAGCACCTTGCCGTCAGACAGCCGGAGGAACGCCGGGCTCTCCGCGGGCACCATGCCGAGCGCCCGGGCCTCCCGGGCCAGCGGTCCGGGGCCGGAGACGGCGTCGAGGGCGTGGCGGAGGTCGTCCTGGCTGTCGGAGAGGGCGTCCGAGCGGCGCTGGAGGTCCTTCATCGTGTAGGAGCCCTTGGCCATCGCCGTGTTGAGGAGGAGGACGCCGACGAATCCGCCGAGGAGGAGGGCGACGCACACGGCGAGGAAGATGCCGTTGCCCTGCGGCGCGGGGGGCGCGACGACGCGCAGCTGGCGCGGGGCGGCCGTCCGGCGGGGCGCGGTGCGCGGCAGGGCACGGGCGGTGGCGTGCTGCGTCATCCGGGGGCTCCAATCGTCGCGAGGCGTTCGGCGGCCCGGAGGCGGGCCGAGGCGGACCGGGGGTTGGTGCGCTGCTCCTCCTCGGAGGGCGCCTCGGCCCCCCGGGTGAGCAGGCGGAGGTACGG
>DASSQJ010000102.1:0-11154 GCA_035702545.1 Phycicoccus sp. | reverse complement strand
CGGCCGAACCGGCAAGGAGTCGGGGAGCCGCCGGCGTCGCGTCAGTGGAGGGTGAGCTCCTCGATTTCGGCGAGGACGAGGAGGTACGCCGGATGCTCGGGGTCGACGAGGTCGAAGTGGTCGGCCCCACGGGCCACCGCGGTGTGCAGCGGCTCGTCGGGGGTGCGGGAGGCCGCGTACGCCTCCGGCACGGCCGCCGGGACCACGTCGTCGTGGTCCCCGGTCACGACGACCGCCGGCGTCGTGAGGCGCTGACGGGCCGGGTCGGCGTCGGCCCACGCTTCCGGTCGTTCGCCGGAGGAGCCGCCGACGAGGGCCCGGGCGGCGTCGTCGCTCAGGTGGAGCCGGTCCGCCTCGGCGAGGTCGGCGACCGGAGCCAGGGCGAGGACGCCGCGCAGCCACGGGGCCCGGCCTTCGCTCGCGACCCAGAGCGCGAGGTGGCCGCCGGCCGAGTGCCCGACGACGACCACGGTGTCCGGGAGGTCGGTGTCCCCGCGGAGCGCCTCGAGGCCGGCGAGCACGGCGGCCCCGGTCCCCGGCCAGCCGCCACCGGGCATCCCGACCCTCGCGTACTCGAGGTTGGCGACGTGGAAGCCGTCGCGCGCGAGGGCGACGGCGAGCGGCGCCAGGTGCGCCCGGTCGTAGCGCTCCCGCCAGAAGCCGCCGTGGAGCAGGGCGACGGTGACGCCCCGGGCGCGGGCCGGGTCGGGCTCGAAGACGTCGTAGACGTCGGTGGCCGCCGGGCCGGAGACCTCCGTGCGGTCCGGGGGGCGGACCCGGCGGGTCAGGATCTCGGGGTCGGCGTCGCTCATCCCCGTCACCGTAGCCCCCGGGCGCCGGCCTGCCGCGGAGGAATAGGGTGGCGGCCATGCAGACGTGGGAGTACGCGACCGTTCCGCTCATCGTCCACGCGACGAAGCAGATCCTCGACCAGTGGGGCGGGGACGGCTGGGAGCTCGTCCAGGTGCTCGTCATGCCGGAGGGCAACCTCGTCGCCTACCTCAAGCGACCGAAGGCCTGAGCCGTGGGCGCCGTCGAGGACCGCATCGCCGCCCTGGGGCTCACGCTCCCCGAGGTCGTGCCGCCGCTCGCCGCCTACGTGCCCGCCGTCCTCGACGGCTCGCGCGTCTACGTCTCGGGGCAGGTGCCGTTCGTCGACGGCCGGCTCGAGGTGACCGGCCGCGTCGGTGAGCTCGTCGGCCTCGTGAGCCCCGACCGGGCCAAGGAGCTCGCCGCGGTCTGCGCCCTCAACGCCATCGCCGCCGTGAAGTCGGTCCTCGGCGACCTCGACCGGGTCGAGCGGGTCGTCAAGGTCACCGGCTTCGTCGCCTCCGACCCCGGCTTCACGGGCCAGCCCGGCGTCGTCAACGGGGCCAGCGAGCTGTTCGCCGCCGTCTTCGGGGACGCGGGCGTGCACGCGCGGTCAGCCGTCGGCGTGGCGGCCCTGCCGCTCGGCGCGCCGGTCGAGGTCGAGGTGATCCTCCACGTCCGCGACTGAGTCCTACCGGTCGGAGGGCGGCCCGGGCCACGTCGTCGAGCGGCCGGTCCACGACGAGGACCTGCTCGCGCGGGCACAGGAGTGGCTGGCGCACGAGCACCGTGAGCCGCCCGAGCCGCGACTCGCCGCGACGGTGATGCTGGTGCGCGACACCGCATCCGGGCCCGAGGTGTACGTCCAGCGACGCGTGCCGTCGATGGCCTTTGCCCCGTCGCGTGTCGTCTTTCCCGGCGGAGGGGTCGACCCCGCCGACCACTCCCTCGACCCCTCGACCCCGGGCGTCCCCGAGCTCGCTGCCGCGATGGGGGTGTCGCCCGAGGCCGCCGCCCCCTACGCCGCCGCGGCCGTGCGCGAGGTCGAGGAGGAGTGCGGGGTCCGCGTCGCGGTGGCCGACCTGCGCGGGCGCGGGCACTGGGTGACCCCGGACTTCGAGCCGCGGCGCTACGACACGTGGATCCTCGCGGCCGGGATGCCCGCCGACCAGCACGCGCGCGGCACGACCACCGAGTCGGACCACAGCGGATGGGTGCGGCCGGACGAGCTGCTCGACCGGTTCGCCGCCCGGGAGGTGCTCATGCTGCCCCCCACGGTGTGGGCGCTCGAGGCGCTCGCCGACTTCGACTCCGCGGCGGCGTTCCTCGCGGACCGGCCGCGCATCGCCCGGGTGGTCCCCGAGCTGGTGCTCGCGCCCGACGGCACGGTCGTCCTGCGCACCGTCCTGCCCTGACGGAGCCGGTGCGTCGCGGACGGACCGGCAGTGGGCTGCCAGTCCTCGGCGGCGGAGCAGGCGGCGCCCCGCCGACCGGGTCGACCGCATGTCCGTCCGACGCCGGCGGGCGATCAGGCCTCCACGGAAGGGGGCGGCGACGGGGGCCGACCCTCGCGGACGTCACGCCACGACCTGAGCACCCATCGCACCCAGTCCGGCTCGTGCATCACGTCCTCGTAGGAGAAGCGGAGCGAGGACCACCCGTGGACCGCGAAGCCGGTGTGGCGGCGGCAGTCCCTGCGCAGGCTGCGGCGGGTGCCGTGCACCTCGAAGCCGTCGGCCTCGACGGCGAGGCGCAGGGCCTCGCTCCCGAGGTCCACGACGGCGAACAGCCCAGGCTCCGCGACGACGAGCTGCGGCACCAGCCGGTAGCCCTCCTCGATCGCGAGCGCCCGGAGCACCGACTCGAAGGGGTTGGCCGCCCGCCCGTCGGCCCACCGCGCCACGCGGCGGACGCCGGCCGAGCCGGTCCCCCGCGCCCGGGCCGCAGCGTGCCGAAGACCCGGCAGCGTGACCGACCCGCTGCGCAGCGCCGAGTCGGCCACGGCCAGTGCCTCGTCGAACGGCAGCACCCGGGCGCAGTCGACGACGGTCCGCAGAGGGGTCGTCGCCCCGTCGCGGACCTCGCCGTCAGTGAGGTCCGCCCAGCGCGGTTCGAGGCCCGCTCGGTGGTGGGGTCGAAGGCGCCTCGACCGGGGCAGGGTCACCCAGGCCGCGGTGGGAGGCGTCTTGACCTTCCATCCGTGGTGGAGCGCCGCGCTGAGGTGCGAGAGCGTGGCGGTGCGCGCTGCTGCGGCGCGACGGTGCTCGGCGACCTGAGGGAGCGCGTACCGGCCGCGGGCGGTCCGGAGCACCGTCCCTCGCAGGACCGCCCTGCGCAGCGCGTGCCGGGAGTGGAAAGCCGTGAGCTCGGACCACGTCGCGCAGCCGCCCAGGGCTGCGAGGGTCGCGCTCACCGAGGTCACCCCGCCAGCGTGAGGGGTCGCGGGAAGCCGGCCGCGAGGTCGTCCACAGGCGCACGGACGGTCAGTCGGGGGGCGCGCCGCGCTTCGCGAACGCGATGGACCCAATGGGGTGGCCAACTGCATGTCCGTGCGGCGCGCGTGGCGGCGCAGGTGGGCAGACTGGGGGGATGAGCGCCGCCCCGCCCCCGTCTGTCGACGCCCCGTGGGCGGGCGGTTCGGTCACCGAGCGCGCGACGTGCGTCCTCGCGCCCAACCCCGGCCCGATGACCCTCGACGGCACGAACACGTGGGTGCTCCTCGAGCCGGGCGCGGAGGAGGCGGTCGTCATCGACCCGGGGCCGCTCGACGAGGGGCACCTGCGGAGGGTGCTCGACGCGGTCGCGGCCCAGGGGGCCCGGGTCGGCCTCACCGTCCTCACCCACCACCACCTCGACCACGCCGAGGCGGCACCTCGGTTCGCCGAGCTGTCCGGGGCGCCGACCCGGGCGGTCGGCACGGGCCACGACGACCTGGCGGACGGAGACGTGATCCGCACCGGCGGCCTCGACCTCCTCGTGGTCGCCACGCCGGGGCACACCGCGGACTCCATCTCGTTCGCCCTGCCCGCCGACGGCGCCCTGCTGACCGGTGACACCGTGCTCGGCCGCGGCACGACCGTGGTCGCGCATCCGGACGGAGAGCTCGCGGCCTACCTCGACTCCCTCGAGCGGATCGACGGACTCACGGGTGGAGGCGGCGTGACGTCCATCCTCCCCGGGCACGGCCCGGTGGTCCCGGATGCCGCCGCGATGGTCGCGTACTACCGGATCCACCGCCGGGAGCGGCTCGACCAGGTGCGGCAGGCGCTGGCGGACGGCGCGCGGGACGAGAGCGACAAGGTCGAGGCCGTGCTGCGGCGGGTGTACGCCGAGGTGCCGCAGGACGTGTGGCCGGCGGCGCGGCTCTCCATTCACGCCCAGCTCGAGTACCTCGGCGTCACGCCCTGAGCGTCGGGGGGGGCGACGACGTCAGCGGGCGCGGCGGCGGAGGCGCTCGACGTCGAGGAGGAGGACGGCGCGCGCCTCGAGGCGCAGCCAGCCGCGGGAGGCGAAGTCGGCGAGGGCCTTGTTCACCGTCTCGCGCGAGGCGCCGACGAGCTGGGCGAGCTCCTCCTGGGTCAGGTCGTGGGCGACCATGACCCCCTCCTCGACGGGGCGCCCGAAGCGGCCGGCGAGGTCGAGCAGCGCCTTCGCGACGCGGCCGGGGACGTCGGTGAAGACGAGGTCGGCGAGGACGTCGTTGGTGCGGCGCAGCCGACGGGCGAGCGCGGCGAGGAGGGTGGCGGCGACACCGGGGCGCTGGGCGAGGAACTCCTTGAGCTGCTCGTTGCCCATCGAGACCACCTGGGTCTCGGCGACGGCCGTCGCGGTCGCGGTGCGGGGGCCCGGGTCGAAGAGCGAGAGCTCGCCGAACATCTCGCCGGGCCCGAGGATGGCGAGCAGGTTCTCCCGCCCGTCGCTGCTCGTCCGCCCGAGCTTGATCTTCCCCTCCCCGATGACGTACAACCGGTCGCCCTGGTCCCCCTCGTGGAAGAGCACGTCGCCGCGCTCGAGGCGCTGCGGGCTCATCGTCGCGATGAGGCTCTCGGCGGTCTGCTCGTCGAGGCCGCCGAAGAGCGGGGCCTTTCGCACCACGTCGTGATCCACGTCGCACAGTGTGCCAGAGCGACGTCGGGTGGCGTGGCGCACGTCACGTAGCCGGCCGGACCGGGGTGTCGGCCCGGGCGGGGTGTCGGGGCCCCACCGTAGGCTGACCCGGTGCCCGTCCCGCCCTCGTCCGCCGTCCGCCGGGCGGCCCGCGGCGAGGAGACCCCACTGGCCCGCACCCGCCGCGCGCGGCGCATCCACCAGGCCCTCCTCGAGCGGTACCCGTACGCCCACTGCGAGCTCGACTTCGAGACACCGCTCCAGCTCCTCGTCGCGACGGTGCTCTCCGCCCAGACCACCGACGTCATGGTCAACTCGGTGACCCCGACGCTCTTCTCCCGGTGGCCGACTGCCGAGGCCCTCGCCGGCGCCGACCGCGACGAGATGGAGGCGGTGCTCAAGCCGACCGGCTTCTTCCGCGCCAAGACCGCCTCCGTCATCAGCCTCGCCCAGGCGGTCGTCGAGCGGTTCGGCGGCGAGGTCCCCGGCCGGATGGAGGACCTCGTCACCCTCCCCGGCGTCGGCCGGAAGACGGCGAACGTCGTCCTCGGCAACGCCTTCGGGGTCCCGGGCATCACCGTCGACACCCACGTCGGGCGGCTCGTGCGCCGCTGGGCGTGGACCACGGAGACCGACCCCGTGAAGGTCGAGGCCGACGTCGCCGCCCTCATCCCGCGTCGCGACTGGACGATGCTCAGCCACGTCGTCATCTTCCACGGCCGCCGCACCTGCTTCGCGCGGCGGCCCGCGTGCGGGGCCTGCCCGATCACCCGCTGGTGCCCGGCCTACGGCGAGGGCGAGACCGACCCCGAGAAGGCCCGGGCGCTGCTGAAGTTCGAGCTGGCCCCGGGTGCCGCCCTCCCCGAGCCGCCTCCCGGGCCGTTGCCCGACGAGGCCTAGCCGAGGGCAGCCGTGGGACGCGGTGCGGGCCCCGTGCTCGTCGGCCTGGGCGTGCTGCTCGTCGTCGTCGGGCTCCTCGCCTGGGCCGGAGCGCTCTCGTGGTTCGGGCACCTGCCGGGGGACATCCGGATCGAGCGCCCGGGGCTGCGGGTCTACGTGCCGCTCGCCTCGATGCTCGTCGTGTCCCTCGTCGTCTCCGCCCTCCTCTGGCTGTTCCGCCGCTGACCCCGAGCGGCCGACCCCGCCCGTCTGGCTGTTCCGCCGCTGACCCCGAGCGGCCGACCCCGCCCGTCGGCCGAGCGTGCAGGGCGGGCGAGGCGGGGATCCGCAGGTGTGCGACCTACCATGGCCCGCATGTCCCCGGCCGTCACGGTGCGCCGCGGCGCGGCCGTGGTGCCACGCCGCCGCCGAGGCCTGTCCCGGCCGGCCCGCCGGTGAGCGCGGCCCGGCCCGAGTGGCTCGGGCGCCTCGCCGCGCGGGAGGACGTCGCCGACCACGAGTGGTTCAGGACGTACGCGCCGCCGGAGGGTGAGGGCCGGCACGCGGCCGTCCTCATGCTCTTCGGCCCCGACGAGTCCGGTGGGGAGGACGTCGTCCTCACCGAGCGCGCCCACACGCTGCGCTCGCACCCGGGGCAGATCTCCTTCCCGGGCGGGGTCGTCGACCCCGGTGACGACGGACCGGTGGGTGCCGCTCTCCGCGAGGCGGAGGAGGAGGTCGGGCTCGACCCGTCGGGGGTCGACGTCCTCGCCGCCTTTCCCCCGCTCTTCCTCGCCCCGAGCCGCAACGCCGTGACCCCCGTGCTCGCGTGGTGGCCGGCTCCGGTGCCGGTCGGCGTCGTGGACCGGCGCGAGGTCGAACGGGTCGTCCGGGTGCGGGTCACCGACCTCGCCGACCCGGCCAACCGCTTCACCGCCGTGTTCGGGCCCTACCGCGGCCCGGGCTTCGAGGTCGAGGGGCTCTTCGTCTGGGGCTTCACCGCGATGCTCCTCAGCACCGTCCTGGACCTCTCCGGGCTGGCCCGCCCCTGGGACGAGGACCACGAGCGGGAGCTGCCGTGGCACGTCCGCTCCCCGTGGATGCGCTCCCTCGACGACGAGGGCGACCTCCCGTGACCGGGTCGGCCCTCCTCGACGTCGTCCTCGTCCTGCTCCTCGTGCTCTACGCGTGGAGCGGCTGGCGGCAGGGCTTCGTCTCGGCGGTGCTCGGCCTCATCGGGCTGCTCGTCGGCGCCTTCCTCGCGCTGCGCTTCGTCCCGGACCTGTTCGCCGACCACCTCGGCGTCGAGCGCGGCACGGTGCTCGGGGCGCTGTTCCTCGTCGTCGTCGTCCTCGCCGCGGCGAGCCTGGGCCAGGGGCTGATGCTCGTCCTCGCCGGCCGCCTGCGCGACACCGTCCGCGCCCCGGCGGCCCGGGTCGTCGACTCCGCGCTCGGGATGGTCGCGGTGCTCGCCGCCTCGGTCCTCGTCATCTGGGTGGTCGCGGGAGCCGTCCGCACGTCCGGGCCGCAGCCCCTGCGGCAGGCGGTCGCCAGGTCGACGGTGGTGACGACCATCGACGCCATCGTCCCCCCGGCCGCGACGCGGTTCGTCGACCAGGTCACCGAGGCGCTCGACCGCGAGGGGTTCCCCCGGGTGTTCGAGGGCCTCGGGCCTGAGCCCATCGCCTCCATCGCGGCCCCCGACCCGGCGCTCGCGTCCGCCCCCGACATCCGCCGGGCGCTCGCGTCGGTCATCCACGTCCGGGCCGAGGCACCGTCGTGCGGCCAGGTCCAGGTCGGGAGCGGATGGGTGGCGTCCTCGGGGCACGTCGTGACGAACGCCCACGTCGTCGCGGGCGCGAGCCGGGTCTCGGTGAGCGTCGACGGCACCGGCCCGGAGCGCGCGGCCACGGTCGTCGCCATCGACCCCGAGCGGGACGTGGCGGTCCTCGACGTCCCGGGCCTGCGGGCCCCGGCCCTGCGCGCGGGGGACCAGCTCGGCGCCGGCGACGACGCGGTGGTGGCCGGGTTCCCCGGCGACCAGGGCCTGTTCGTCGGGCCGGCCCGGGTCCGGGGCGTGCTCACCGCCACGGGCGCGGACATCTACGGCCGCCCGGGTGTGGCCCGCGAGATCTACTCGCTGCGCGCCGACATCCGCAAGGGCGCCTCCGGCGGGCCGGTGCTCGACGGCAGCGGTCGGGTCGTCGGCATGGTCTTCGCGACCTCGCTCGACGACCCGCAGACCGGCTACGCGCTCACCCTCGACGAGGTGCTCCCCGTGCTGCGGGCGGGGGAGCGGGCGACGTCGCCGGTCCCGGCCGGGACCTGCACGGCCGCCTGACCGACAGTTCGCTCGGCGCGGGCCCGGTCAGGCCGGCGGGGCGGGGGTGGCGGGGGCCGACGCGCCGTTCGTGGTCGCCGAGCCGGCCGGGGTGGTTGGCGTGGCGCCAGTGGCGGTGGTGACGGGGGCCTCGGGCTCCCGCTTGAGGGCGGCGAGGGTCTGCTTGCCCTGGTCGATGGCCCGCTCGGGGGTCGGGTTGACATCCTGGAGGGCCTTGCGCCCCACCATCGCGAGGATGGCGGCGACGAGGACGAGCACCGCGGTGACGATGGCGTACCCCGCCCACAGCGGGAGCCAGATGCCGATCACCTGGGCGAGGGTGTGGAAGAGGAAGACCAGCCCCATGACGCCGAGGAAGGCGGCGGCCACGAGGAGCCCCGCCCCGCGGCCCATGACCTTCGCCCCGTCGGTGATCTCCGCCTTCGCGAGGGCGATCTCGCCCCGGACGATCCCCTCGAGGTCGTGCGTCGCGTCGGCCACGAGCTGGCCGATGGTGCGCTCGGTCCCGTGTGCCATTGGCCCGTCCTCGCTGTTCTCGCGCCTCGGCCCGTGCGGGCCCTCGCCCCGACCTTACCGAGTGGGCGCGGTCCCGTGGCCGGGTGCGTCGTCCTCGTGGACGTCGGGGACGCCGTCGTCGTCGCTGTCGACGCCCTCCTCCTCGTGGATGCGGCGGTGGACGGCGTTGCGCGTCCGCAGGACGACGGCGGCGAGCGTGGCCGCGACGAGCGAGCCGAGCAGGACGGCCAGCTTGACGTGGTCGTCGCGCTCCGAGCCCACCCCGAAGGCGAGCTCGCCGACGAGCAGCGAGACGGTGAAGCCGACGCCGGTGAGCATCGCCAGGCCCGCGACGTCGGCCCAGCCGAGGTGGGTGTCCAGACGGGCCCGGGTGAAGCGGGCAACGCCCCACGTCGAGCCGAGGACGCCGACGAACTTCCCCACGACGAGGCCCGCGATGACGCCGACGGCGACCGGGTCGGCGAGTGCCGCGGCGAAGCCGCCACCGACCACCGTGACCCCGGCGGCGAAGAAGGCGAAGACGGGGACGGCCACGCCCGCGGAGATCGGCCGGACGAGGTGCTCGAACCGGTGGGCGACGTCGGCGCGGGGGTCCATCGTCCCTCTCGACGAGGGAGCTCGCCGGCGGGGACGGACCGGCACGACGAGCCCGAGCAGGACCCCGGCGACCGTCGCGTGGACGCCGGAGGCGTGGACGAGCGACCACGTGAGAGCGGCCAGGGGGACGAGGAGCCACCAGTGGGTGATCCGGCGCTGGACGAGGGCGGCGAAGACGGCGAGCGAGCCGAGCGCGAGCAGCATCGGCAGGGGGTGGAGCTCCTCGGTGTAGAAGACCGCGATGATCGTGATGGCGATGAGGTCGTCGACGACGGCGAGGGTGAGGAGGAAGGAGCGCAAGGCCGACGGCAGGTGGGAGCCGATGACGGCGAGGACCGCGAGGGCGAAGGCGATGTCGGTCGCGGTCGGGACGGCCCAGCCTCGGAGGGCGTCCCCCTCCGCGCCCAGCGCGAGGACCGTCACGACGAAGACCACCGCCGGGAGGATGACCCCGCCGACCGCGGCGACGACCGGGACGACCGCCTTGGCCGGCGTCCGCAGCTCGCCGACGAGGAACTCCCGCTTCAGCTCGAGCCCGGCGACGAAGAAGAAGATCGCGAGCAGCCCGTCCGCCGCCCACTGCCCGAGCGTCAGGTTCAGGTGGAGGGCCTCGGGGCCGAGCGGGGAGTCGCGCAGCTGGACGTACCAGTCCTTCGCCGGACTGTTGGCGAGGACGAGGGCGATGACGGCGGCGGCGAGGAGCAGCGCGCCACCGATGGTCTCGGTGCGCAGCGCCTCGGCGACGTACTGCCGCTCGGTCCACGGCGGCCGGCGGAAGAGCGCGGTGCGGGTGGGGGCGGCGTCCGCGGGGTCGGGCTCGCGGGTCGGCGGCGGGGGCGGGGTCACGGGGGCGGCTCCTCGGGTCGGCGGTCGACGACGGACCCGGCCGCACCGGCCGGGAGGTGCCGACCAGGCTTCCCGGCGCTCCGCCGCCAACCCTACCGGCGCCGACCCCCCGACTCATTGCGAGTTCGGCCGGTCGACACCCCCATCCTGGGTGTGTCGACCGGCCGAACCGGCAATGAGTCGAGGTTGTGAGGGGGAGCCGTGTCCGGGGTCAGTCGGCGGAGGAGCCGGCGGAGAGGCCCTCCTTGATGAGGTTCATCACCGAGGAGTCCGCGAGGGTCGTGACGTCCCCGACCTCACGGTTCTCCGCCACGTCGCGCAGCAGCCGGCGCATGATCTTCCCCGAGCGGGTCTTCGGCAGCTCGGGCACGATCATGATCTGCCGCGGCTTGGCGATCGGGCCGATCTCCTTGGCGACGTGGTTGCGCAGCTCCTGGACGAGCGGGCCGCCCTCGCCCGGCTCGTCGGCCTCCTCGACCGCGTCGGCCCGGAGGATGACGAAGGCGCACACCGCCTGGCCGGTCATCTCGTCGCTGGCCCCGACCACCGCGGCCTCGGCGACCTTGGGGTGCGACACGAGCGCGGACTCGATCTCGGCGGTCGACAGGCGGTGGCCGGACACGTTCATCACGTCGTCGACCCGACCGAGCAGCCAGATGTTGCCCTTGGCGTCGTACTTGGCGCCGTCCCCCGCGAAGTAGTACTTCGGGCCGAACCGGCTCCAGTACGTCTCCCGGTACCGGTCCGGGTCGCCCCAGATGCCGCGCAGCATCGCCGGCCAGGGCTTGGTGAGCACGAGGTAGCCGACCTTCTCCGCCTCGGTGAACGGCTGGCCCTCGTCGTCGAGGATCTCGGCCGAGATGCCGGGGATGGGGCGCTGGGCCGAGCCGGGCTTGGTCTCGGTCACGCCGGGCAGTGGCGAGATCATCATCGCGCCGGTCTCGGTCTGCCACCACGTGTCGACGATCGGGCAGCTGTCACTGCCGATGTGCTTGCGGTACCAGATCCACGCCTCGGGGTTGATCGGCTCACCGACCGAGCCGAGGACCCGCAGGGAC
>DASSQJ010000101.1:0-6473 GCA_035702545.1 Phycicoccus sp. | reverse complement strand
GGCTCCTGCGCCCAGTGTGGGTCGTTCGGCTGGCCGAGCTCGTCACCGCTCCACAGCACGGGGATGCCGCCCCAGCCGAGGACGACCGCGTGCGCCAACCGCAGGGCCGCGAGCGCCCGGTCGAGCTCGGCCGGCCCGCCGTCGGCCTCCGCCGCCTCGAGCCCGACGAGCGCCGCCGCCGTGCCGCTCGTCCGCATGTCCCCGGTCTGCGGGTTGTGCTGGAAGACCAGGCCGCGCGCGGGCGAGCCCCAGAAGTCCCCCGCGTACCACTCGGCGAGGAAGCGCCGGTGCGCCCAGCCGCTGAGCCCCACGGCGGCGGCGTCCTCGTCCATCACCGCCCAGCCGATGTCGTCGTGGCACCGCAGGTAGGTCACCCACGTCGCCGTCGGCGGCTTCGGCGGCAGCGCCCCCAGGGCCTGCACCGCGAGCCGGACGTCGCGGGCGGCGAGCATCGACCAGACCTGCACCATGAGGCTGTTGTGGTACGCGAGGTCGCTCACCTTGCCGGTGAACGCGCCGGCGCCGAGGTAGTCGAGCAGCTTCGTCGGGGCGACGATCGCCTCGGCCTTGAACGCGACCGACGGGCACGCGATGCGGGTCACCGCGTGGAGCACCTGGGTGATCGAGTGCACCTGCGGCAGCCCCTGGCAGTCGGTGCCGAGCTTCTTCCACATGAACGCGATGGCGTCGAGCCGGAAGACGTCGACGCCGCGGTTGGCGAGGTCGAGGACGATCGAGGCGAACTCGGTGAGCACGTCGGGGTTGCCCCAGTTGACGTCCCACTGCCACTCGTTGAACGTCGTCCAGACCCAGCCGCCGAGCTCGTCGTCCCACGTGAAGTTCCCGGGCGCGAAGTCGGGGAACACCTCGGGGAGGGTGCGCTCGTAGGCGTCCGGGAGCCGGCGGTCGGGGAAGACGTGGAAGTAGGAGCGGTACCGGTGGTGTCCGCCGCGGGCCTTGACCGCCCACTCGTGCTCCCGGGCGACGTGGTTGACGACGAGGTCGAGGACGAGGTTCATCCCGAACTCGTGGAGCTGGTCGGCGAGGGACTCGAGGTCGTCGACCGTGCCGAGGTCGGGACGGACCTGACGGTGGTCCATCACCGCGTAACCGCCGTCGTTGTCGCCCTCGCGGGGTCGGAGCAGCGGCATGAGGTGGAGGTAGCGGACCCCGAGCTCGGCGAGGTACGGGATGCGCCGGCCGACGCCGCGCAGGTCCTCGGCGAACCGCTCGGTGTACGCGGCGTAGCCGACCATCGTCGGCTCCTGGAGCCAGTCGGGCCGCAGCAGCCGCTCGACATCCCGGCGGTGCAGCCGGTCCGGACGTCGCGCGTACGCCTTCGCGGCGAGTCCCACGAGGTCGGTGCCGAGTGCCTCCGCGCGCTCCGGGCCGTACACGGCGGCGAGCCCGGCGACGAGGTCCGGCCACCAGCGCTCGACGCGCGCCTCGAGCATGACGAGCCGGTCGCCGGTGACGCCGCGGACGGAGAGGGTCGGGGGCGGCGGCGCGGGGGTCACGGCCGCATTCTTGCCGATGCCGGCGCGGCGCCGCAGGGGGCTCACGGAGGACACCGATGCAGTTCACAGGTGACGCATAGCCGCCGCGGCGAGAGTGCTCGGCATGACGACGAGCGCCGCGACCCCCGCCGAGGCGCTCGCCCACGCCGACCGGGTCCTCCCGCACGCCCACCGCCGCCTCGCGCCGGTCCCGCGGTGGTGGCGCGACGCCACGGCCGCGCTCGGCTGGGCGGTGCTCCTCGTCGTCGTCGCGCTGTGGGTGGCCCGCGGTGGGGTCCAGGAGCTCTCGACCGCGGCGGGGTTCCTCACCTCGACCGGCCGCCTCACCGGCCTGCTCGCCTCCGCGCTCCTCCTCCTCCAGGTCTTCCTCATGGCGCGGGTGCCGTGGGTGGAGCAGGCGTGGGGCCAGGACGAGCTGGCCCGCACGCACCGCCTCGTCGGCTTCACCTCCTTCACGCTCCTCGTCGCGCACGTCGTCCTCATCACCCTCGGGTACGCCGCCGGGACCCCTCTCGGACTCTGGGGAACGGCCTGGGACTTCGTCGTCAACTACCCCGGGATGCTGCTCGCGGTCGCGGGCACGGCGGCCCTCGTCATGGTCGTCGTCACCTCGGTGAAGCGGGCCCGGCGCCGGCTGCGCTACGAGTCGTGGCACCTCATCCACCTCTACGGGTACCTCGGGGCCGGCCTCGCCCTGCCGCACCAGCTGTGGACGGGGACCGACTTCAAGGCCTCGACGACCGCCACGGTCTTCTGGTGGGGGCTGTGGGCCGTGTGCGCCGGCTCCGTGCTCCTCTTCCGCGTCACGCTGCCCCTCTACCGCTCGTTGCGGACCCCCCTGCGCGTCCTCGAGGTGCGCCGCGAGGGTCGCGGGGCGACGACGGTGACCGTCGGCGGCGACCGGCTGGACCGCCTCCCGGTGCGGGCCGGACAGTTCCTCCAGTGGCGCTTCCTCGACGGCCCCGGCTGGACCCGCGCCCACCCCTACTCGCTGTCCGCCGCCCCGGACGGGCGGACGCTGCGGATCACCGTGGCCCACGAGGGTGACGGCTCGAGCCGCCTGGCCTCTCTCCGGCCCGGTACGCGGGTCCTCGTCGAGGGTCCGTACGGACGTTTGCACGGCGGGGTCCGGACCCGGCGCAAGGTCCTCCTCATGGGCTCCGGGATCGGGATCACGCCGCTGCGGGCGCTCCTCGAGGAGCTGCCGCAGGGGCCGGGTGATGTCACGGTCGTCCACCGGGTGCGCTCGCGTCGGGGGGCCGTCCTCGCCGGCGAGATCTCCGCCCTGGCGACGGTGCGTGGGGCCCGCTACGTCCAGGTCGAGGGGCGCCGCGTCCGGGGACGCGCGAGCTGGCTGCCCGCCCAGGCCGCGCACCTCTCCGACGCCCAGGCGCTGCGCGAGCTCGTCCCCGACGTCGCCGAGCACGACGTCTACCTCTGCGGCTCCGACGGATGGATGACGGCCGCCTGGGCCGCGGCCCTCGAGGCCGGGGTCCCGCCCGAGGCGATCCACCTCGAGCGCTTCACGTACTGACCGACCGACGGACGACGAAGGACCACCACGATGCGACGGATCACGACCTGGGCGCTCAGCACGCTCACGGCGCTCGTGCTGCTCTTCAGCTACCACACCTCGACGAGCTCGAGCGCCGCGGGCGTCGTCGCGGTCGGCGGGGTCAACGGTGCGTCCGGCTCCGGCCCGGCGGGCGTGGGGGGTGCCGCCGGCAGCGGCGGCACGAGCGCCGCGACACCCACCCCCGCGCCCTCACCCACGCAGGGCACCGGGTCCTCGTCGGGCGGCACGAGCAGATCCTCCTCCAGCGACGGGACCTACACCGGCGACGCCGTGATGACCCAGTACGGTCCCGTCCAGGTCCAGCTCACCGTCTCGGGCGGGAGGATCACCAAGTCGGCGGTGACCCAGGTGCCGTGGAACGACTGGCGCGACCAGGAGATCAACTCCTACGCCGTCCCGGTCCTCAACGGCGAGGCCGTCCAGGCGCAGAGCAGCCAGATCGACATGGTCTCGGGCGCCACCTTCACCTCGGAGGGGTACATCCAGTCCCTCCAGTCCGCGATCGACAAGGCGCACCTGTGATCACCGCCGAGATCCCCGTGGCCGCGGCGGCGCCGCCGCCCCCGGTCCTCGCCCGTCGCGCCTGGGTCGAGCACGTCATGGGGACGGCCGTCAGCGTCCACGTCCGGACCGTGGAGCCGACCCGGCCCGATGTCGTGGCGGCCGTCGGGCGGGTGTTCGCGCACCTGCGCCGAGTCGAGCAGGTGCTCAGCACATGGCGCTCCGACAGCGACCTGCTCCGGCTCCAGCACGGGGAGGTCGAGGAGGTCCACGCGTGGGTCGCCGACGTCACCGAGCTCAGTCTCGAGGCGGAGGAGCGCACCGAGGGCCTGTTCCGCGCGTGGCGGCGGCTTCCCGGCGGACGCACCGCCTTCGACCCCACCGGGCTCGTCAAGGGCTGGGCGGTCGCCGGGGCCGGGGCGCACCTCGACGTCGTCCCGGAGGTGGCGTGGAGCATCGGGGCCGGCGGGGACGTCGCCGTCGGGGCCGGCCCGGGGCCGTCCGCGGCCGCGCCCTCGTGGCGGATCGGGCTCGCCGACCCCCGGTCCTCCGGCCGGGTCGCGGACGTCGTCACGCTGCGGCGCGGCGGCGTCGCCACCTCCGGCGCGGCCGAGCGCGGAGGGCACGTCGTCGACCCCCGCACCGGTCGTCCGGTGCTCCGGCAGGGGTCGGTCACCGTCGTGGGTCCCGACCTGACGTGGGCGGACGTCTGGGCCACCGCCGCGTGGGTGGACCCGGACGGCACGGAGGCGCTCATGGCCGACCGGGACCCGGCGTACCGGCTCGTCCGGCTCTGAGCCGGTAGTGAGTTCCGACACGGTGTTCCCTGCGGCACACCGCCTTTCGTGGCTCATCCGTGGGCTGACCTGCGGTGCCGGGGGCAGGATTGACGGGGACGCCTCCGCTCCGCTCAGCCCGAGAGGGACCGCCGAAGATAGCCCGGAATGATGGTTGCCCGGCGGGGTCGCGGGACTGCTAGTCTGAGTCTTGCTCAGTTGGGTTTCAGCAGGGGAGCCCAGCGCGAGAACTAGGTAGTGCCATGTCTCAATCGCAGGGGATTGAGGTTCGGCGGCCGAGCCGTAGGACCATCGCCAAGGGTGCGGCGTGGGCCGTCCCCGTCATCGCCATCGGGGCCAGTGCCCCCGCCTTCGCCGCGTCCGGGGGCATCTGCATCCCGGAGTTCGCCGTGCAGCCCGGGTCGTTCAAGTGCTGCAACACCGCGGTCAAGAACATGAAGCTCGTCCTCAAGGTCGTGCCGACGAACGACTGCGCGCTCACGGGGACCGACGTCATCTGCATCACCGACATCCAGCTGTCGAACGGGCAGCCCATCGGTGACCTCGTCTACGAGGGCTCGCAGTGCGCGACGACGAGCGGGACGTTCACCGTCTACCTGCTCGACACCCAGTCGTGCACCGTCAACCTCGACGTGTACTTCACGATCAACGACGGCCCGGTCCAGATCTCCCAGATCAAGTCGGCCAACATCCCCGGCGGCAACACCGCCGGGGACTGCCAGCCGCCCACGTAACCAGAGCAACGCCCGGTCGGAGGGTCCGGGCGGTCAGACGTGCGCCCCTCGCGGGTGCGCGCCCACAGCCTCTCAGCGGCGCGAGGCGTCCTAGGGGCTGGCGGATGCCGAGACGGCGGTCGCCGGGCGACACCACCACCCGGACGGCCTCTCCTCTGTGCCTCTCGGCATCCGCGCGGGGGGTCTCGACCCGGGGACGGTGGTGGTCCCGGAGCCGGCGCTGCAGGGGCGCAACGGCTCCGGGGCTCCCTTCCCCCCGCACCGGCCCTGAGCCCTGCTGGGCGCGTCAGCCGGCGAGGGCCCGCTGGAGCTCGGCAACCGTGGTGACCGGCCGGTCGCAGACGAAGCCGCGGCACACGTAGGCCGCCGGCTGCCCGTCGACGAGGGGGCGGTCCGCGAGGAGCGGGACCCCGGATGCGTCGGGCACCCCGGCGACGACGACCAGGCCGGGGGAGCCGGAGGCCCGGGCTGCCGCGAGCAGTGCCTCGGCGCCGGCGCCGGTACCGACCACCGCCACCTGGAGCGGACCCGCCAGCGCCGCCTCCGCGACGGCGAGCGCCCAGCCGGCGAACCTCGGCTCGGCGGCAGCCACCGACCCGCACGCGGCGAGGGCGGCCTCCGCCGCCTCGCGGTGCCGGGTCGACCCACTGAGTGCCGAGTAGGTGAGCAGGGCCCCGGCGAGGGCCGACGCGCCGGACGGCTCGGCGTTGTCGCTTCGGCTCGCGGGGCGCGCGACGAGCGCGGGGGCGTCGTGGGCGGTGTCGTGCACCGCGCCGTGCGCGTCGACGAAGCGGGCGAGGGCGCGGTCGAGCAGGTCGCCGGCAGTGGTGAGCCAGCGGGCCTCCCCGGTCGCCTGGTGCAGGGCCAGCAGCCCCTCGGCGAGGTCGGCGTGGTCGTCGAGCACTGCCGGGGCGGCCGACACCGCACCCGCGCGCGAGGTCCTCCGCAGCTCGCCGTCCACGTCGTGCGCAGCGAGGACGTGCTCGGCCGCCCGCGCGGCCGCGGCGACGAGGTCAGGACGGCCGAGCAGGGCACCGGCGTCCGCGAGCGCAGCCACGGCGAGCCCGTTCCACGCGGTGACGACCTTCTCGTCGCGAGCGGGCTGCGGCCTGGCGTCCCGGGCGGCGAGCAGCCGGGACCGGACGTCCGCCCACCACGTGGGGTCGTCGGGGTCGTGCCGCAGCTGGAGGGTCGAGGCGCCGTGCTCGAAGGTGCCAGCCGGGTCGACCGCGAGGAGCGACGCGGCCCGGGCGCCGTCCTCCGGCCCGAGCACCTGGGCGAGCTGGTCCGGCGTCCACGCGTACGTCAGCCCCTCGTGCGACCGCCCGTCCACGACCGTGTCGGCGTC
>DASSQJ010000100.1:0-10253 GCA_035702545.1 Phycicoccus sp. | reverse complement strand
CGCCCGCGGTGAGCTCGAGCACGACCTGCGGGACCGCGGTGGGGGCCGCGTGGTCGCTGCGCAGGGCGTGGCGGGCCCGGGCGCCGGGGACGTCGGCGAAGAGGGCGAAGCACACGGCGTCGAGGAGGCTGGTCTTGCCCGACCCGGTCGGACCGTGGACGAGGAACAGGCCGCCCGCGGCCAGCTCGTCGACGTCGACGACGACCCGGTCGGCGAACGGGCCGATCGCCTCGATCTCGAGGTGGTGGATCCTCATGCCGCACCCGCGCCGGCGGAGGTTCCCGCGACGACCCCCTCGTCGTCGGCGATACCGCGCCGCACCCGGGCCGCCCCGACCGCCTCGGCGAGGAGCTCGCGCTCCTCCTCGCCGGCCGCCCGGCCGCCGCGGACGTGGCCGAGGAAGTCGCAGCAGACGTCGACCTCGGCCCGGGCCTCGACCCGGGCGGCGTACGGCCGCAACGGGACCGTGGCACCCTCCGGCTCGAAGCGGAGCTCGAGGGTGTGCGGGAACCGCCGGCGGACCCGGTCCATCGCCCCGAGCGGACGGACGGCGTCGGTGAGCGTGACCTGGCACCAGGCGGACTCCGCGGCACGGTGGCGCGGGTCGGCGAGCACCTCCTCGATGGTGCCGCGGAGCACCGCGAGCGGCCGATCCACCGGCGCCTCGACGTGCTCGACGACCGGCTCAGGGCCGCCGAGGTCGACGAGCAAGGCACCCTTGCGGTGCCGCGACTCGCTGAACGACATGGCCACCGGCGAGCCGCTGTAGTGGACGCGCTCGGCGACCTGCTGCCGCCCGTGGAGGTGCCCGAGGGCCACGTAGTCGGCGCCCTCGAAGACCACCGGCGGGACGGCCGACACCCCGCCCACCGAGATGTCGCGCTCGGAGTCGCTCGTCGCACCGCCGGTGACGAAGGCGTGGGCCATGACGACGGTGCGCCCCCCGGGCGGTGCCGAGGCCGCCCGCACCCGGGCCATCGCGGCGCGCAGCACCGACGCGTGGGTGCGCTCGGTGGCCCCGAGGGCGTCGGCCGCCACGACCGGCTCGAGGTACGGCAGCGCGTGGACGGCGAGGTCGCCGAGGACCACGGGTCGACCGACGTCGGCGACCGCCGTCCGCAGGTGCAGGCCCGCCCGTTCGAGCAGGCCGGCGGCGAAGCCGAGCCGGATGGCGCTGTCGTGGTTGCCGCTCGAGACGACGACCTGGGCGCCGGCGTCGACGAGCCGCACCAGGCCCTCCGAGAGGAGTTCGACGGCGTCGGGGGCCGGCAGCGCGCGGTCGTACACGTCGCCGCTGACGAGGACGGCGTCGACCCGCTCGGTGCGGACGACCTCGACGAGGTGGTCGAGCTGCGCGGCCTGGGCACCGAGCAGCCCCACCTGGTGGAACGAGCGCCCCAGGTGCCAGTCGGAGGTGTGGAGGATCCGCACGACCCCACGCTAGGAGAGCGGTGCGACACATCCGGGGACCGAAACGCGGCACCGGGTTTCCTCGCTCGTCGCGATGTGGTTGGGTCACGTCATGGGACGCGAGGTCAGCGCGCAGAGCTACACCCGCGAGGAGCGCCAGCGATACCGCGAGAAGGTCCGCCAGGACCTCGACGTGTTCGAGAAGATGCTCAACTCGAGCAGCTTCGACTTCGACCGCCCGATGACCGGCCTCGAGATCGAGCTCAACCTCGTCGACGAGCACTACCAGCCGCACTTCCACAACGCCGAGGTCCTCGAGGCGATCGCCGACCCCGGCTACCAGACCGAGTTGGCGCGCTACAACATCGAGCTCAACGTGCCCCCGCGGCCGCTGCCCGGCGACGCGGCCCTCGAGCTCGAGCACGACCTGCGCGACAGCCTCAACACGGCGGACCGGGCGGCGCGGGAGGTCGGGTCCCGGATCGTCGCGATCGGGATCCTCCCGACGATCATGCCCGAGCACTACGAGGGCGAGTGGATCAGCGAGAACAACCGGTACACCGCCCTCAACGACTCGATCTTCGTCGCGCGCGGCGAGGACATCTACCTCGACATCGAGGGGCCGACGGGGGAGCGGGTCGCCACGTACTGCGACTCGATCGCCCCCGAGTCCGCCTGCACGTCGGTGCAGCTGCACCTCCAGGTGGCGCCCGCCGACTTCGCCGACCACTGGAACGCGGCCCAGGCCCTGTCCGCGCCGCAGGTCGCCCTCGCCGCGAACTCGCCCTACTTCTTCGGTCGCCGGCTGCACGCGGAGACCCGCATCGAGCTCTTCAAGCAGGCGACCGACACCCGGCCGGTGGAGCTGAAGAACCAGGGCGTGCGTCCGCGGGTGTTCTTCGGGGAGCGGTGGATCACCTCGATCTTCGACCTCTTCGAGGAGAACGTCCGGTACTTCCCGACCCTGCTCGCCGAGGTGAGCGACGAGGACCCGATGGCCAAGCTCGAGGCCGGGATGGCTCCCGAGCTCGCCGAGCTGCGCCTCCACAACGGCACCGTGTACCGGTGGAACCGGCCCATCTACGACATCGTCGGCGGGACCCCGCACCTGCGGGTCGAGAACCGGGTGCTGCCCGCCGGTCCGACCATCGTCGACGTCCTCGCCAACGCGGCCTTCTACTACGGGACGGTCCGGGTCCTCGCCGCGGCGGACCGGCCGGTGTGGACGAAGATGAGCTTCGCCGCCTGCGAGGAGAACTTCCGCCGCGCCGCGCGGGACGGCATCGACGCGCGGATCTACTGGCCCGGGTTCGGCGAGGTGTCGGCCGACGAGCTCGTCCTGCGCCACCTGCTCCCGATGGCCCATGAGGGCCTGCGGCAGTGGGGCGTCTCCGACGCGGTCCGGGAGCGCTACCTCGGCGTCATCGAGGGTCGCTGCACCACGGGGCGCAACGGCGCCGACTGGCAGACCAGGACGGTGCGGCACTTCGAGGAGCAGGGGCTGGACCGCCGGGAGGCGTTGCGCCGGATGCTCGAGCAGTACGCCTCGTACATGGACGACAACCTGCCGGTGCACACCTGGCCGGTGCCGTAGCGGTCACCCGCCCGAGGGCTCGAGGTTCCACCCGGCGATCGCCGGCACCCCGTGCTCCTCCCCGAGAAGCGAGAGCGTCGCCGGGCGCAGCAGCAGGTGCGCGCCGAACCGCGCCGGCTGGCGCAGGTGCGTGCTCGCGAGGACCCGGAGCAGGTGCCCGTGGGCGATGAGGACGACGTCGCCCCGGCTCAGCGGCTGCTCGACCCGCTGGAGCACCCGGGAGGCGCGGGCCGCGACCTCCTCGACGGTCTCCCCGGGGGTCCCGCCGGCGACGACGCCGTTGTCGAAGAGGGTCCACGTCGGGTCGCCGAGCCGCTCGCGGATCTCCGGGGTGGTCAGGCCCTCGTACCCGCCGTAGTCCCACTCTCGGAGGTCCTCGTCGATCTCCGGCGTGAGTCCGGCGAGCTCGGCGGTCCGGCGGGCGCGCTCGAGCGGCGACGACAGCACGAGGGCGACGTCGAGCGAGGCCAGCGCCGGCCGCAGCGCGCGTGCCTGGTCCTCTCCTCGCCGGGTCAGCGGCACGTCGGTGAGGCCGGTGTGCCGCCCGGATGCCGACCACTCGGTCTCCCCGTGGCGGACGAGGACGAGGCGTCCCGGTGCGGTGTCGGACATGGGCCCATGCTGTCAGGACGGATGACAGGATGGCGGCGTGCCGAGCTCGCGCTCGGGTTGCACCGCAGGACGTTGACGAACGCCCGGACCGAGCGGCCCACCGGCCGCACCGCCACCTGGCGCGACCTGAAGGCGGTCCGCGCCATCGACACCAGATGGGGAGAACCATGACCGACGAGCCGACCGGCGGGACCGGGACCGGACACCGCAGCGTCACCCTGACACGCCTCGAGAAGGGGCTCTACGAGGTGCGCAACGAGCGTGGCGGGACGATGCGCTGCGGCGGGGGAGGGGAGACCCAGGACTTCACGCCGGTCGAGCTCTTCCTCACCGCGATGGCGGCGTGCGGTGGGTCCGACGTCGACTGGATGACGAGCCGGCTCGCCGAGCCGGAGTCCTTCGAGCTGGTCGCCGAGGGGGAGAAGAAGCGCGACGAGAACGGCAACTTCCTCGACGACATCGTCATCACCTTCCGGGCCCGCTTCCCGGCCGGCGCGGACGGCGACCGGGCTCGGGAGCGTCTCCCGGAGGCGATGGCGCGCAGTCACGACCGGCTCTGCACCGTCACCCAGACGGTGACCCGGGGGACCCCGGTCGAGGTGGTCCTCGGGGAGGCCTGAGCCCCCGGCAACCCTCGACGCGGCCGGCGTCCCGTCCCAGCGGGTGCCGCAGTCGGGTGCGGCTGACTACGGTGGGGTGGTCCCCGCATCCCGACCAGGAGGTCACCGCATGGCACTCGACTCGACCGCGTCCACCCACTGGGAGGGCGACCTGTTCTCCGGCGCCGGCACGACGAGCCTGGACTCCGGCGCCGCCGGTCCGCTGCCGGTGACCTGGAAGGCCCGCGCGGAGGAGCACGGAGGCACCACCAGCCCCGAGGAGCTCATCGCCGCGGCTCACGCGAGCTGCTACTGCATGGCGCTGTCGAACGAGCTCGCCAAGGGCGGCACCCCGCCCGCCTCGCTCGACGTCACGGCGACGGCCACGTTCGTCCCGGGCACGGGCATCACGGGCATCGTCCTCGTCCTCACGGCCGACGTGCCCGGGCTCGACGCGGACGGCATCCGCGAGAAGGCCGAGGCCGCCAAGGAGGGCTGCCCGGTGTCGCAGGCCCTCAAGGGCAACGTCCCGATCACCCTCGAGGTGCGCTGAGCCACCGCGCTCCTCGCGTCGCCCGTGCCCGTGCCCGTGCACGGGGCGCGGGCGACGTATCGGCCCGGTGCCCCCGCTCCTCCTCCGAGGAGGAAAGGAGAACGCCATGGAGCCCGATCCCGCCCTCGGCGCCGTCAAGACGTACCGCTATCTCCGTCTGGCCCTCGTCGCGCTCGTCGTACTCCTCTTCAGCGCGGTCGCCATCGAGTGGTGGTCGACGGGGCCCTCGTGCCTCCAGCCGTCGATCAGCGCCTACTACTACACCCCGGTCCGGGCGGTCTTCGTCGGCGTCCTCGTCACGATGGGCGTCTGCCTCATCGCGCTCAAGGGGAACACCGAGGTCGAGGACGTCCTGCTCAACTTCGCCGGGATGCTCGCCCCGGGCGTCGCCTTCGTCCCGACCGCCGCCTCCGGCCAGTGCCGCTCGGTGCCGCTGGGCGCGGCCGAGGTGGGGGCCAACGTCGCCAACAACATGCAGGCGCTCTTCGTCGCCGGACTGCTCGTCGCCGCGGTCGTCGTCGTGATCGCCCGACGCGACGTCGCCGGCGCCGCACTCGGGACCTGGGACCGCATCGGCATCCTCGTCGCCGCGGCCGTCCTCGTCGGCGGCGCCGTGTGGTTCTACGTCGCCCGGGACTCCTTCGTCGCCCACGCCCACGGCGCGGCGGCCGTGCCGATGTTCCTGGCCCTCGTCGCCGTCGTGTGGGCCAACGCCCGCGACGTCCACGAGTCCGTCGCCGTGCGGGGCGAGTCCACACGGATGCGGTTCGTGCGGGTCTACCAGGGCATCGCCGGCGGGATGCTCCTCGCCCTCGGCGCGACCGTGGCGCTGTCCTTGCTCACCCACTCGACGTCGGTCGTCTTCTGGGTCGAGGTCGTCCTCATCACCCTCTTCGGCGCCTTCTGGGTCGTCCAGACCGCCGAGCTGTGGTCGAAGGGTCTGCGGCCCTGACGTCGCGGACCCGTGTCGCCCACCTGACGTCGCCGACCTGATGTCGCGGGCCTGCCGCCGCGGTGGGGCGCGGCCCTAGGCTGGGCCGATGGCGCGCTTCCTCGACGTCCACCCCGTCGACCCCCAGCCGCGGGCGATCGCCCAGGCGGTCACGGCCCTGCGGGAGGGTGGCCTCATCGCCTACCCGACCGACTCCGGGTACGCCCTCGGGGCCATGATGGGCAACCAGAGGGCGCGGGCGCGCATCCTCGAGGTCCGACGGCTCGACGAGCGGCACCACTTCACCCTCGTCTGCCGCGACTTCGCCCAGCTCGGCCAGCTCGTCCACGTCGACAACCACGTCTTCCGGGCCGTCAAGGCGGCGACCCCCGGCCCGTACACGTTCGTCCTGCCGGCGACGCACGAGGTGCCGCGGCGGCTGCTCCACGCGAAGAAGCGGACCGTCGGGGTGCGCATCCCGGAGCACCCGGTGGTGCGCGCGCTGCTCGCCGAGCTCGGGGAGCCGCTGCTCTCCTCGACCCTCATCCTCCCGGGCGAGAGCGCGCCGATGACCGACGGCTGGGAGGTCAAGGAACGCCTCGACCACGTCGTCGACGTCGTCATCGACTCGGGGGAGTGCGGCAGCGAGCCGACGACGGTCGTCGACTTCACCGCCGACCCTGCGGGGGAGGTCGTCCGCCAGGGCGCCGGGGCCTGGCCGCTCCAGTAGGACCACGCGTTTTCCCGCCTGAGGCGGGAACTGCGACCGAGGCACCCCGAATGTTCAGCTGTCCCGCTCGCATTTCGCGCCTGAGGCGGGAAACGGGAGGTCCACGGCGGCGGGGAGTGCCCCGGCCCCGGTGAGCCGACCGGGACCGGGGCGTTTCCCCCGGCCGCCCCCCGAGGCCGCGGCCGTCCGGCACGTGGAGGATGAGCCGGACCAGGGGTGGTGTCGCTGGTACCGGCCGCCGTGCCGATCGCGGCCGAAGGGGCCACCGCTCCTCACGGTACGAGCGGACCGGTAACGGTCGGTCCAGTCGCAGGTCAGGAGTCGGTAAGGGTTCGGTCAGTCCCGCGCAACACCGCGAGCACCCGCGCGTCGATCCCGCCGGGGGCGTGCCTGTTCTCGAGGTTCGCGGCCCCCATCCACGCGGCGAGCGAGGCCTCCACGTCCGCTGCGGTGTGGCCGCGGGCCGCGAGCAGGTCCCGGACCTCCTCCCGGAGGGCGCCATCGAGCGGAGTGACGTCCTCCGCGGAGCCGAAGTACAGCGTCGAGAGGGACTGGAGCCGGGCGAGCTCGCGCGGGGCGTCGGGGTGGTCGTCGACCCGTAGGTCCGCAAGGACCCCGGACCCGTCGTACCCGGCGCCCGGCGAACGCACGAGGAGGGCCGCGCTCTGCCGGCCCCTCGAGTCGCCACCGGCGGCGTCGCCGGCGAGCAGCACGGCGACGAGCCGGTCGTCGAGGCGTCGACCCGCACCCTCGTGCCATGCCCGCTCCATGTCCGCCACGACCTCCCGTCCGGTGAGGATGTTGCCCTGGATCGCGTACGCGGAGGTGACGTCCCCACCGGACACCCCACCGGCCCACGGCAGGCACCCGCTCCCGGTGTACGTCGCGGCGCCGTCCGGGCCGACGACCCCGACCTGCCGCTCGGCGCGCCCGGCGTCGGCCGCGAGGGCGTCCTCGAGGGCCGCTGCGGCGTCGGCGCCCGAGGCGAGCGCACCGAGGACCTCCTCGAGGTAGGCGACCCGGGCCATCGCCTGGGTGGCCACCGCTCCCACCCCGGTACGCACGGCGGGCACGACGGAACCGACGGCGAGGAACTTGCTGGCGACCGCGACGCCCCAGGCGTCACCGTCGCGGGCCGCGATGGAGAAGGTCATGCGCGGAGCCTAGGCCGAGGCCCTCACACGACGTCGAAGAGCTCGGTGTGGATGCGGCGGGACGGCGCCCCACGGTCGCTGATGATGCGGGTCGCGGCGGCCACCATCGGCCCCGGGCCGCAGATGAAGTAGTCGATCCGCTGGCGCGTCCGACGCCGGGGGAGCGCGGACTCGAGGACGGCCTCGGTGAACCGCCCGACGTGCCCGTCCCAGTCGTCGGGCGGCTCCTCGAGGATCTCGACCACCCGGAGGTCCAGCCGATCCTCGAGGTGCTCGGAGTCCGCGCGGTGGAGGAGGTCGTCGGCGGTGCGGCCGGCGACGACGAGGAGGACCGGCCTCGTGTCGCCGCGGTCCGCGAGCGTCTTGAGCATGCTGAGCATCGGGGTGATGCCGACGCCTCCGGCCACCATGACGAAGCGGTCGGAGCGCAGCCCGTCGAGGGTGAACGACCCGTGCGGGCCGTCGAGGAAGACGTGGCGGCCGGGGCGCAGGCCCGCGACCAGCTCGCTGAAGTCCCCCATGCCCTTGATGGTGAACTCCTTGCGCCACGGGGTCGTCGCCGGCGAGGCGATGGTGAACGGGTGCTCCTCGAAGACGAAGGGCGAGGTCCCGATCTTCAGCCAGGCGAACTGCCCGGGGCGGAACCGCACCCCACGGTGCCCGGCCGCGTGCAGCACCAGGGTCACGGCGCTGGCGGAGGCCTGACGGACCTCGTCGACGACGTAGCGGTTGCGGTAGGACCGCAGCGGCCGCCACACCCAGCGGTGCCCGAGGGCGAGCAGCATCGCGACGGCGAGCGCGACGAACCACAGCCGCGCCTCTCGGAAGCGGGTGAGGTCCTCGAGCCAGAGCACGTGCAGCGCCGTGGCGAGGAGGGCGAGGTTGGCGAGCAGGACGTGGACCAGGCGCCAGCCCTCGTAGCGTGGCCGGCGCCGGCGGCGCGTGAGGCCGAGCGCGACGAGGCCGAGGAGCGCGAGCGTCGCGACGCTGGCGGCCCACACCCGGGGTGGCGCGGTGCGCAGGTCGAGCACCGACCAGCCGTTCTCCGGTCGGACGAGCACGGCGAGGACGTGGGCGGCGACGAGGGCGACGGCCGCGAGGGCCAGGGCCCGGTGGTTCCGGAGCAGCCGCTCGACGCCGAGGTAGCCGGTGACCGGTCGGAACCGGCTGGGCAGGATGAAGGTGAGGACGAGCAGGGACGCGGCGCCGAGCGCGGCGACGAGGGACGCCGTCCGCCACCAGCCGTGGTGGGCGCCTTCAGGGGCCGCGAGCAGGACCCAGAGCGGCACCGCGAGCGCGGCAGCGACGAGCAGGAGCCAGAGCGTCGGGGCGACTCGGCGACGCGCAGCACCGCCCCTCCCGTTCGGCTGCGTGCGCCGGTCGCCAGCAGGGATGCTGTCCACGGTGGTCACGTCCTCGTCGAGGCGACCCTCCGACGGTAGGACCGGTGGCCCACGACTGTGTCAAAACGGCGTTAAGGGCACCCTAAGTCCCCTGGGTCTCCTGAGCGGGGGATGACGGGATGACGGATGCCGTCACCTCGGTCGGTGGCCGACGTCACCCGCTGCGGCGGAGGAGGAGGAGGGTCTCGACGTGCCGGGTCTGCGGGAACATGTCGACGACCCGACCCTCGACGGGGCGCCACGACGGCATCGCGGCGAGGTCGCGCGCCAGGCTCTCGGCGTTGCAGCTCGAGTAGACGAGGTGCGTGGCGGGGGAGTGGTCGAGCCATCCGGCGAGCCGTGGCCCGATGCCCCGCCTCGGCGGGTTGACCACGACGAAATCGGCTGCAGCAGAGGGTATCTCCTCGGTCACGTCCCCGGCGACGAACCGGGTGCCGCCGGTGGAGATCCGGCCGTCGAGCAGGTCGGCGGCCGCCCGCGCCGCCTCGACGGCCTCGGTGGAGGTCTCCACGCCGACGACGTCGCGCCCCGCCCTCGCGAGGTGGAGGGCGAACCCACCGACGCCGCAGTAGAGGTCCCACACGGTCCGGGGTACCGCCGCGTCGGCCCAGGCCTGCACCTGCCGGTAGAGAGCCGCGGCGACTCGCGTGTTCGTCTGGAAGAACGCGCGGGGCCCGAGGAGCAGCACGATGCCGTTGACCCGCATGGGGAGGAGCGCCTCCTCGGTGAGGACGACCTCCCGCTCGCCCTCGAGGACCGCCTTGTGCTCCGGTAGGACGTTGGCGGTGACGACCCGGGCCGACGGCAGGGCCGCACGGAGGCGGGGGAGTGCGGTCCGCAGCCGCTCCACCGACGCCTCGGAGCGGACGACGAAGCGGACGAGGTGCTCGCCGTCGGGGGAGTGCGTCACGAGCACGTGCTTGAGCTCCCCGCGGCGCCGCGGGACGTCGTACGGCTCGAGCGCCAGGTCGGCGAGGACGTCGTGGAGGGCGTCGAAGGTCGCGGCCAGGCCCGGCTCGTAGAGGCCGCACCGGCGCAGGTCGACACCGCGCCCGGCGCCGTCGAGGATGCCGAGGGTGGGGTTGTGGGCGCGACCCCCGACGGCGAGCTTGGCCTTGTTGCGGAAGTGGGACTCGGCGCTGCGCACGGGATCGAGCCAGGTGGTCTCCGCGACGTGCGCGCCGAGGGTGGCGAGGACGTAGGCGGACTTGTCGGCGAGCTGGTCGCCGTACGCCGAGCCCATGAGGGTGCACGAGCGGCACCGGCC
>DASSQJ010000099.1:0-11201 GCA_035702545.1 Phycicoccus sp. | reverse complement strand
GCTGACGGGTCGAGGTGATGGCGCGGGGGAAGCCGCGCGTCATCACCTCGACCGGCGGAGTGAAGGGGTGGGTCGAGGTGAAATCGCGGGGCTTTCCGCGCGTCATCACCTCGACCCGCGGGGGGCGGCGAGTCAGCCCGCCCGCCCACCGGGAGCCGCGGGTCAGGGGGGTCAGAGGCCGGACTCGCGCAGCGCCCGGCCGAGGGTGAACGCCGCGGTGCGCACCGCCGGCCCGAGGGTCGCGGGGTCGATGGACGCGGTGGCCCCGGTGACCGAGAGGCCGGCGCGCACCTTGTGGTCGGCGCCGAACACCGGGGCGGCCACGCACGAGACGCCGAGGTGGGACTCCTCCCGGTCCTGGGCCATCCCGACCGTGCGGATGGTGCGCAGCTCGCGGGTCAGCTGCCCCGGGGTCGCGATGGTGCGCGGGGTGAGGCGGGGCAGCCCGGCCTCGATCCGCGCCCGGACCGTGGCGGCGGAGCTGTAGGCGAGGATGGCCTTCCCGACGCCGGTCGCGTGTGCCGGCAGGCGCCCCCCGGTGCGGGAGGTCACGTCGACCCCGCTGGACCCGAGGATCTCGACGTAGACGACGTCGACGCCCTCGAGGACGGCGAGGTGGATGCGCTGGCGGGTCGCCTCGCGCAGGTCCTCCATCACCGGCAGGGCAGCCTCCGAGAGGGACCGGTGCGCCGGCACGAGCTCGCCCCGCTCGAAGAGCCACATCCCGAGCCGGTAGCCCTCGCCCGACGGGCCGGACTCCTGCCGTTCGAGGACCCGCAACGCGACGAGCTCGGCGACGATCCGGTGGGTCGTCGACTTCGGCAGGCCGGTGCGGCGCGCGAGCTCCGCGAGGGGCAGCACCGGGGCGCGCTCGTCGAACGCCCCGACGATGGCAGCGGCGCGCGCGAGGAGGCTCACAGGAGGGTCGTTCCGCTCAGCGGGACGCATTCGTTGATCGAACCACGGTCGGGACGGCACTGTCATCCCCATCGCACACCGGGCAAGGGAGCCAGAGCATGTCGATCGTCGCGCAGGAGCAGGCGTGGTGCGCCACCACCCCGAAGCGTTCGCTGGTGAGCGAGCCCCAGGCCTCGGGCCTGAAGTCGGTGGGGACGGCGCTCGACGTCCTCGAGTGCTTCGCGACCGACGGTGAGCTGGGGGTCTCCGACATCGCGCGCAGGCTCGGCGTCGCCAAGTCGACCGCGCACCGGCTGCTCCAGACCCTCGCGAGCCGCGGCTTCATCGAGCAGGACGCCCACTCCGGCCAGTACCGCCTGGGCATCCACGTCTACGAGCTCGGCGCCCTCGCCCTGGCCCGCAACGAGCTGCGCCACGTCGCGCTGCCCCACCTCCGTCAGGTCGCCGCCGCCACCGGCCTCACCGTGAACCTCTCCGTCGCCGACGGCCCCGACATCGTCTTCGTCGAGCGGATCGAGAACAGCGACGGCGTCCGCATCCTCGGTCACTTCGGCCGGCGCCTCCCCGGGCACACGACGAGCAGCGGCAAGGCGCTCGCGGCGTGGAACCACGACGCCGACCAGGCCCGGCGGCGGGCCGGGTTCCCGCCGCGGGTCAGCCGCACGGTGCGCACCGAGGCCGACTGGGACCGCTGCCTGGAGACCGTCCGCCGCCTCGGCTACGCCGTGTCGCACAGCGAGTCCTTCGACGGCGCGTCGTCGGTGGCGGTGCCCGTCATGGTGCGCCGGCAGGCCGTCGCCGCGGTGTCCGTGTTCGGCCCCACCGAGGTCATCGAGCCGCAGGTCGACCGCCTCGTGCCGGTGCTCGTCGCGGCGAGCCGGCGGATCGCCCTGGCCCACCGCGGCTGACCGCGCCGTCGCGGCCGCCGGGGCGTGGCTCGACGTTCCCGGGAGCGGAACGTCAGAGGCGCGCGCCCCCCACCCCTCCGTACCGTCGAGGACGACGCGGATCGCGTCGCCCTTGCGCGAGAGCGCCCACAGTCGAAAGGAGGGCCCGTGGACGACCAGACCCGGACCCGGGTGGCCCGCGACCTGCTCGCCGCCTACGACACGAGGGAGCCGCTCGAGCCGCTCACCGCGACGTACGAGGGGATGACCCTCGAGGACGCCTACGCCATCCAGCTGCTCCAGATCGAGGAGCGGCTCGCGAGCGGGCGCACCGTCCGGGGGCACAAGGTGGGCCTGACGAGCGCCGCGATGCAGCGGCTCCTCGGGGTCACCGAGCCCGACTACGGCCACCTCCTCGACGACTTCTTCCACCTCGAGCACATGCCGATCCCGATGGACCTCTTCGTCCAGCCGCGGGTCGAACCCGAGGTGGCCTTCGTCCTCAAGGCGCCGCTGCGCGGCCCGGGCGTCACCGTCCACGAGGCGCTGCGTGCCGTCGACTTCGTCCTGCCGGCCCTCGAGATCGTCGACAGCCGGATCCGCGACTGGAAGATCGGCCTCTTCGACACCATCGCCGACAACGCGAGCTCCGGCGCCGTCGTCCTCGGGTCGACCCCCACCGACGTCGGTGCCGTCGACCTCCGCCTCGCCGGGGCGACGTTCCACCGCAACGGGCAGGTCGTCGGGACGGGCGCCGGTGGCGCCGTCCTCGGCTCGCCGCTGAACTCCCTCGTCTGGCTCGCGAACACCGTCGGCGCCCGGGGCATCACCCTCGAGGCCGGCCACGTCGTCCTCCCCGGCGCGGTCTGCGCCATGTCCCCCGTCGCCACGGGCGACACCTTCACCGCGACGTTCGCCGGCCTCGGCAGCGTCACCGCTCGATTCGCCTGAGGAGCGCAATGTCCACCGCACCCCGGACCAAGGGCACCGCCGCCATCGTCGGTCCCGGCAACATCGGCACCGACCTGATGTTCAAGCTGATGCGACGCAGCGACGTCCTCGAACCCCGCTGGATGATCGGGGTCGACCCCGCTTCCGACGGGCTGCGCCGCGCCCGGTCGCTCGGCCTCGAGGCGAGCCACGAGGGCGTCGACTGGCTGCTCGCCCAGGACGAGCTGCCGGACATCGTCTTCGAGGCGACGTCGGCCAAGGCGCACGCCGCCAACGCCCCGCGCTACGCCGAGGCCGGCATCCTCGCCGTGGACCTGACCCCGGCCGCGGTCGGCCCGTACCTCTGTCCGCCGGTCAACCTCGACTTCAACCTCGACGCGATGAACGTCAACATGATCACCTGCGGTGGCCAGGCGACGACGCCGATGGTCAAGGCGGTCTCCAGCGTCGTGCCGGTCCCGTACGCGGAGATCGTCGCGTCGATCTCGAGCAAGTCGGCCGGACCCGGGACGCGCGCGAACATCGACGAGTTCACCGAGACGACCTCCGCGGCCCTCGAGGTCGTCGGGGGCGCCGACCGGGGCAAGGCGATCATCATCCTCAACCCCGTCGAGCCGCCGCTGATGATGCGCAACTCGGTGTTCTGCGCCATCCCCGCCGAGGCCGGCGAGCCGGGCCCGCTCCAGGACCGGATCCTCGAGTCGATCGCCGCGATGGTCGCCGAGGTCCAGGACTACGTGCCCGGGTACCACCTGCGGGCCGAGCCGCAGTTCGACCACGCCCGCGACCTCTGGCAGGGCATGGCCCGGGTGTTCGTCCCCATCGAGGTCAAGGGGCGCGGCGACTACCTGCCCGACTACGCCGGCAACCTCGACATCATCACGGCGGCCGCGGCGCGGGTCGGCGACATCATGGTCGCCCACCGCCTCGGAGTCGCCTCGACCTGGAAGTCCTCGAGCGACCTCGGCGACGTCCCCGACCCCCTCGTCGGCGTGGGCGCCGGCGCCGACGCGCAGCAGGCAGGAGTCTGACATGGGTGACATGACCATCCGTCCCGAGGACGCCCCGGTCGTCACGCCCGAGGTGACCGAGTCCGACGTGCTCGCCAACACCCCGTCGGCCGGCGGCGAGCGCGACCTGCGGATCACCGACTCCACGCTGCGCGACGGCTCGCACGCGATGCAGCACCAGTTCACCGAGGAGCAGGTCCGGGGCGTCGTCCACGCCCTCGACGCGGCCGGGGTGCAGGTCATCGAGGTCTCGCACGGCGACGGCCTCGGCGGCTCGAGCTTCAACTACGGCTTCTCCAAGGTCGACGAGATGAAGCTCATCGCCGCGGCCGTCGAGGAGGCCACCCAGGCCAAGATCGCGATCCTCATGCTCCCGGGGCTCGGCACCGTCCACGAGCTGAAGCAGGCGCACGCCGCGGGGGCCTCGGTCGCCCGCATCGCGACGCACTGCACCGAGGCGGACGTCTCCATCCAGCACTTCGGAGCGGCCCGCGAGCTCGGGATGGAGACCGTCGGCTTCCTCATGCTCAGCCACAAGGCCTCGCCCGCGAAGCTCGCCGAGCAGGCGCGGATCATGGTCGACGCCGGCGCCCAGTGCGTCTACGTCGTCGACTCCGCCGGCGCCCTCGTCCTCTCCGACGCGCAGGAGCGGATCACCGCCGTCATCGACGAGGTCGGCGCGCAGGCGCAGGTGGGCTTCCACGGCCACCAGAACCTCAGCCTCGGCATCGCGAACTCGGTCCTCGCCTACCAGGCGGGCGCCCGGCAGATCGACGGCGCGCTCTGCGCCCTCGGGGCGGGCGCCGGGAACAGCCCGACCGAGGTGCTCGCGGCGACCTTCGAGCGGATGGGCATCCGCACCGGCGTCGACCTCGGCGAGGTCCTCTCGGCCGCCGAGGACGTCGTGCGGCCGTTCATCCCGCGCCTGCCGTGGATGGACCGTGCGTCGATCACCCAGGGCTACGCCGGGGTCTACAGCTCGTTCCTCCTCCACGCCGAGCGGGCGGCGGCGCGCTACGACGTTCCGGCCCACGAGATCCTCCAGAAGGTCGGCGAGTACGGCTACGTCGGCGGCCAGGAGGACATGATCATCGACATCGCCCTCCAGCTCGCCGAGGAGAAGCAGCAGCTCGTCGAGCTCGGCGACCTCGCCGGCATGGGCGTGCGCTGATGCCTGCCGACACCGAGGTGGGGGCCGCCCCGGCCGGCGGCTGGGACGTCGAGTCCGTCGCCGCCGAGCTGCTGCGCTGCGAGGACGAGCGGCGCGACCGTCCGCCCTTCACCGACGAGTGGCCCGGGCTGGACCTCGACACCGGCTACCAGATCCAGGACCTCAACCTCGCCAAGCGCCTCGAGCGCGGCGAGAAGCTGATCGGCGTCAAGCTCGGCCTCACCAGCCGCGCGAAGCAGCAGCGGATGGGGGTCCACTTCCCGTTCGTCGCCTGGCTCACCGACGCGATGGTGCTGCCGGTCGGCGACCCGGTGCCCCAGGACCGGCTCATCCACCCCCGCATCGAGCCGGAGATCGTCTTCGTCATGGGCGAGCGGCTCGAGGGCCCGGGTGTCACGTGCGCGCAGGCGATGGCCGCGGTCGACTCCGTCTGGGGCGGCGCCGAGGTCATCGACAGCCGGTACAAGGACTTCCGGTTCACCGCCGGTGACGTCGCCGCGGACAACGCCTCGTCCGGCGCGTTCGTCACCGGCCCGGTCGGGCTGCCACCGGCCGAGCTCGACCTCGCCCTCGAGGGCGTGCTCGTCGAGACGAACGGCGTCGTCGTCGACTCGGCGACCGGAGCGGCCGTCCAGGGCCACCCGGGAGAGGCGCTCGCGCTCGCCGCCAACGACCTCGCCCGTCGCGGTCACGCCATCGAGGCCGGCTGGATCGTCCTCACCGGCGGGATGACCGACGCCGTCTTCGCGCCCCCGGGGTCGACCACCGCCCTGCACTTCACGAACCTCGGTTCCGTGTTCCTCAGCGGCGGGCAGGGCTGACCGTGCCGCTCGTCGAGGTCACCATGGCCGAGGGTCGTACCCCGGCGCAGATCCGGACCCTGATCTCCGCGCTGACCCACGCCACGGCCGAGGCGGTCGACGCCCCGGTCGAGAGCATCCGGGTCGTCGTCCGCGAGGTGCCCCTGACCCACTGGGGCGCCGGGGACGTCACCATCGCCGAACGCCGCGGGGCGCCGGACCCGCGCGACAGCGCCTGAGCCGGCCCCCCGGCACCCCCCCGACCCCACCCACGAGACCGCACCGCAGAAGGTGAACCCCATGAGCGAGCTCCAGTTCTTCGGCCACATCATCGACAACGAGGAGGTCGAGTCGATCGACGGCAAGCGCTTCGACGTCTGGAACCCCTGGACGCGCGAGGTGTGGGCCCAGGCGGCGGAGGCGTCCGAGAAGGACGCCGAGCGGGCCATCGAGAGCGCGCGCCGGGCCTTCGACGAGGGCCCGTGGCCGCGGATGGGTCGCGTCGAGCGGGCCAAGGCCATCCACCGCCTCGCCGACCTCATGGAGGAGCGCGCCGACGACCTCGCCCGGCTCGACTCCACGAACATGGCAAAGCCGTTCGAGCAGGCCAAGCACGACGTCGCCCGCTCGGTGTGGAACTTCCGGTTCTTCGCCGACCACCAGCGCGACGCCGTCGGCGAGGTGTACCCGATGGACTCCGGGCACCACACGTACAGCGAGTTCGGGCCGGCCGGCGTCGTCGCCGCGATCAGCCCGTGGAACTTCCCGCTCATGATGGCGACGTGGAAGATCGCGCCGGCCATCGCCTGGGGCAACACGTGCATCATCAAGCCGAGCGAGGACACCCCGGCGTCGGTGACGATGCTCGGGCGGCTGGCCGTCGAGGCCGGTTTCCCGCCCGGCGTGCTCAACGTCGTCAACGGCTACGGGGCCCCCGCGGGGGCGACCCTCACCGGTGACGACCGGGTCGACCGGGTGACCTTCACCGGCTCCTCGACCACCGGAAAGCACGTCATGGCGTCGGCGGCGACGCACCTGGCCCCGGTGTCGCTCGAGCTCGGCGGCAAGGGCGCGAACATCGTCTTCGAGGACGCCGACCTCGACAACGCCGTCTACTGGGCGGTCGAGGCGATCTTCCGCAACGCCGGCCAGATCTGCCTCGCCGGGTCGCGGCTGTTCGTCCACTCCTCCCTCTACGACGAGTTCATGCGCCGCTTCGTCGAGGCGGCGGAGGCGCTGACGATCGGCGACCCGTTCGACCCGGCGACGAGGTTCTCCTCGCTCGCGAGCAAGCGGCACTTCGACAAGGTCGTGTCGTACGTCGAGTCCGCCACGGCGCTCGGCGGGACGATCCACACCGGCGGGGTGGCCGACGACGGCTCCTGGGTGGTCCGCCCGACGATCATCGACGGCCTCCCGCTCGACGCCGCGCCGTACTGCGAGGAGATCTTCGGCCCGGTGTGCGTCGTCAACTCCTTCGACACCGAGGACGAGGTGGTCCACCTCGCCAACGACACCCGCTACGGCCTCAACGCGATGCTCTTCACCGAGAACCTCTCCCGCGCGCACCGGGTCGCCTCCCGGCTGCGGGCCGGCACGGTGTGGGTGAACTGCTTCTTCATCCGCGACCTGCGGACCCCGTTCGGTGGCGTCGGCGACTCGGGCGTCGGGCGCGAGGGCGGCAACTTCTCGCGGGAGTTCTTCACCGAGCCCAAGGCCGTCGTCATGCAGATCGACCGCGGCCGGTGAGTGTGGTGGACGCCGCGACGGACAACCCGGAGGTCGGCCGCTCGGTCCGCACCGGCGACCTCGTGACGAACTACCACGACGTCGGCGAGGGGCCACCGGTCCTGCTGCTCCACGGGTCGGGCCCCGGGGTCAGCGCGTGGGCCAACTGGCGGCTGCCCATCGAGCGCCTCGCGCCCGGGTTCCGGCTGCTCGCTCCCGACCTCGCCGGGTTCGGGTACACCGAGGTGCCGGAGGGCACGCCGTTCACCCGGCAGGTCTGGCTCGACCAGGTCGTCGCCTTCCTCGACGCGATCGGGCTCGACCGCGTCTCGGTCGTCGGCAACTCCTTCGGCGGGTCGATGGCGCTCGCCCTCGCGATCGCCCACCCGGACCGGGTCGACCGGCTCGTCCTCATGGGGTCGGTCGGCGTGCCGTTCCGCATCACCGAGGGCCTCGACGCGGTCTGGGGCTACGAGCCGTCCGTCGAGACGATGCGCTCGCTGATGACGGGCACCTTCGCCTATGACTCCTCGCTGGTCACCGAGGACATGGTCGAGGCTCGGTACCGGGCGAGCATCCGGCCGGGCGCCCAGGAGGCGTTCTCCGCGATGTTCCCCGCGCCCCGGCAGCGGTGGGTCGATGCGATGGCCCACGACGAGGCGGACGTGCGCGGCATCCAGCGGCCCACGCTGCTCGTCCACGGGCGGGACGACAAGGTCATCCCGCTGTCGACGACGCTGACGCTCCTCGACTGGATCGACGACAGCCAGGCGCACGTCTTCGGCCGCTGCGGGCACTGGACCCAGATCGAGCGGACGGCGGAGTTCTGCGGCGTCGTCGCGGAGTTCCTCGCACCGGGCGACTGAGGTCCGGAGCGGGCGCCGCCCCGCGGTGAGGCGGCGGCGTGTCGAGGGTCGGGCGCCTCCGGTGGTGACGCCCTCCGGGTGGTGCCACGCTGGCGGGTAGCCCGCCGCCGACGTCGCCCGGAGGATGACCGATGCACCGCCGCAGCCCCCGCTCCATGGTCCTGGCCCTCCTCACGACGGGGCTGCTGCTGCTCCTCGGCGTCCTCCCTGCGGCCGCCGCCGGGGTGACCTCCGCGACGGCCGCCACGAGCGCCACATCGGTCCGCGCCGAGCTGGCCGCCGCCCTCGGCCCGAACGTCCGCGTGTTCGACCCGAGCACGCCGACGAGTGAGATCCGGGCGGCGGCGGACGCCATCGCGGCCCAGCAGGTCGGTAACCAGTTCGGCTCGGAGCGGTACGCCCTGCTCTTCCTCCCGGGCACGTACGGGTCCGCCGCGGACCCCCTGAACATCCAGGTCGGGTACTACACGACGGTCGCCGGCCTCGGCCGGCTGCCCGGCGACGTCGTCATCAAGGGCTCCGTCTACGTCCGGAACCAGTGCGAGAACGGCTCGTGCGTCGCGCTGAACAACTTCTGGCGCTCCCTGTCCAACCTCACGATCGACGTGACGACCCCCGGCTTCGGCTGCTACTCCGGTGAGTTCTGGGCGGTCTCCCAGGCGGCGCCGATGCGCCGGGTCGACGTGCGGGGCGGGACCACCACGCTCATGGACTACTGCACCGGGCCGTCCTTCGCCAGCGGCGGCTTCATCGCCGACTCCCGGTTCGGCACCGTCATCAACGGGTCGCAGCAGCAGTGGTTCACCCGGAACAGCGTCGTCGGCTCGTGGACCAACGGCGTGTGGAACCAGGTCTTCGCCGGCGTCGAGGGCGCCCCGGCCGAGTGCTTCCCCGCAGCCGCGGGCTGCGGCGGGCCCTACACGACGCTGGCGACGAGCCCGGTGACGCGTGAGGCCCCCTACCTCTACGTCGACGAGGCCGGGAGGGCTGCGGTCTTCGTCCCCGCGCCGCGGACCGACTCCGCCGGAGTCAGCTGGGCGGACGGGCCGGAAGCCGGCCGCTCGATCCCGCTCTCGGAGTTCCACGTCGCCTCGCCCGCCGACAGCGCACGCGAGATGAGCACCGCGCTGGCTCGCGGCGAGAACCTGCTGCTCACTCCCGGCGTCTACGACCTCGACCGGGCCCTGGCCGTCAAGCGTGCCGGGACCGTCGTGCTCGGGCTCGGGATGGCGACCCTCGTCCCGACCCGGGGCAACGCCGCGGTCACCGTCGCGGACGTCCCGGGCGTGGACCTCGCCGGGTTCACCGTGGATGCCGGTCCCGTCCGCTCCGACGTCCTCGTCCAGGTCGGGCCGCGTAACGCTCACAAGAGCCGGGCCGACGACCCGACCTCGCTCCACGACGTCTTCGTCCGGATCGGCGGAGCGGCGGCCGGCCGCGCCACCGTGAGCCTCGAGGTCAACTCCGACGACGTCCTCCTCGACGACATCTGGGCCTGGCGCGCCGACCACGGCAACGGCGTCGGATGGGCGGTCAACGAGGCCGACACGGGCGTCGTCGTCAACGGCGACGACGTGTCCGCCTCCGGGCTCTTCGTCGAGCACTACCAGAAGGACGAGGTGGTCTGGAACGGCGAACGGGGCCGGGTGGTCTTCTTCCAGAACGAGTTGCCGTACGACCCGCCGAGCCAGGACGCCTGGCGGGCGGCACCGGGTGTCGACGGCTACCCCGCGCTGCGCGTCGCGTCGCACGTGCGCGAGTTCAGCGGCACCGGGATGGGCAGCTACAGCTTCTTCAACCAGGGCGTGGACGTCTTCGCCGACCACGCCTTCGAGGTGCCGACGACCCTGGCTGCGGGGAGCCTGCGCAACCTGCTGACGATCTTCCTCGACCCGAGCGCCGGCCGCGGCGGCATCCGGCACGTCGTCAACGACGCGGGCGGCTCGTCGACGATCGCCAACCCGGACGTCCCGGTGACGGTGACGAGCTACCCCTGATGTCGTGAGCCGGCGACCCGGCGGCCCCCCGACGCCCCGGGTCGAGGTGTTCTCGCGCCGATGTCCGCGCGGTGTCACCTCGACCGGGGCCGGCGGCTCAGGGCATCCGGCGGGAGAGGACCGGCACGCCCGGCCCGCTGAGGTCCGCGAGGGCCGCGGCGCGCCCTGCCATCGCGAGGAGGACCGCCTCGCCGGGGCCCCGAACCTCCGGTCCGCTGCCGTGGGTCCACCCGACGTCCTCGGCGACGAGGGACAGGCCGCGGGCCCGCCACGCCCCCCGCAGCAGCGGGGAGGTGAGGGCGAACGACAGGGACTGCCGCACCCGCTCCGGCGGGATCTGCCGGGGCCGGTTCAGCGGCCGCCGGATGTCCTGCTGGTGGATGAGGCCGTCGGTGAGCCCGAGGCGGCTGCCGAACCGTCGGGCCGGCCCGCTCGGCTCGAGGTGCGAGGCCAGACCCTGCACCAGCTCGTCGGGGGTGAGCCCCGCGAGCTCGCGGATGCCGATCGCGTTCATCCGGTCCGGCAGCAGGCCGGCCCGCACGGCGCGGGAGGCGAGCTGCGCCGGGCTCAGGCCCTCGTAGCTGAGCAGGTGGGCGACGACGTCTCGGACGGTCCAGCCGGCGCAGAGCGACGGGGACTCCCACTCCGCGGGAGTCAGCTCGCGCAACAGGTCGAGGAGGTCGAGGCGGTCCGCGACGACGAGCGGCGTCATCGGCATCCCACCGTTGTACCGGGTCGGCTGTCCGTGCGGGGGATTGGCCACCTGTCGGTCAGCGCGCCGGCGTCGAACGGTGGACGGGGGGTGCCGTGATCCGCTGCTCACACGCCTCTCGGCACGGCGGCGCACGCGGAGGGTCATGGGTCGGGTCCGTG
>DASSQJ010000098.1:0-20257 GCA_035702545.1 Phycicoccus sp. | reverse complement strand
CGAGGAGCTGCTCCTCGACGTCGAGGCGCGGGGATGGGTGCGCCAGTCGAGCTTCGCCGGGAGTGGTGGCTGGTCGCTCACCGACGCGGGACGGGCCGAGGACGAGCGCCGCCTCGCCGACGAGCTCGACGCCACGGGGGCGCGGCCGGCCGTCGAGGAGGCCCACGCGCTCTTCCAGCCCCTCAACGAACGGTTCCTCGCGGCCACGACCGCGTGGCAGATCCGCCCCACCCCCTGGGACGCGATGGCCGCCAACGACCACACCGACTGGCGCTGGGACGGGCGCGTCGTCGACCGGCTGGGCGCGCTCCACCGGCGGATGGAGCCCGTGTGCGAGCTTCTCACGGCGCGGCTCGAACGCTTCGACGGCTACCCGGACCGGTACCGACGCGCGCTCGCCCGGGTCGAGCACGGCGACCCCACCTGGGTCGACCAACCGGGGATCGACTCCTGCCACACCGTGTGGTTCGAGCTCCACGAGGACCTGCTCTCGACCCTCGGCCTCGAGCGCGGCGGCGCGAGCGGAGGATCTTCGGGGTCCTGACCCGCAGGGACATCCGGCGGGAGGGGTTCGCGTGACGAGGCGAGCCCGTGGCACCGTCGGCTCACACCGGGGACTCCCCCGCCGTTGTACGGGCATGAGCACCTGCACCCCGCTGCCGGCCGCGAGCCGTGCCGAGCACCACGTCGTGGACCCGGCCATCCTCTACTGGGGGACCCCGGTCGTCCTCCTGTCGACCGTCAACGAGGACGGGAGCGCCAACCTCGCACCGATCTCCTCGGCGTTCTGGCTCGGGCACACCGCCGTCCTCGGCATCGGCCTCGCGTCGCACTCGCTCGCCAACCTCCAGCGGACCGGCGAGGTCACCCTCTGCCTCCCCGGCGCCGAGCTCGTCGACGCGGTGGACCGGCTCGCCCTGACCACCGGCGCGACCCGGCTCTCGCCGTTCAAGGCCCGTGCCGGCTACCGCCACCACCAGGACAAGTTCGGCCTCGCCGGCCTCACCCCGGTTCCGGGCCGGGTGCACGCACCCCCCCTCGTCGCCGAGTGCCCGGTGGCGATGGAGTGCACGGTCTCGTCGGTGCACCGGACGGACTTCGCCACGGTGACCGCCGAGGTCGACCGGGTTCACGTCCACGACGACATCCGGGACGGCGACCACGAGCACCGCATCGACCCCGACCGCTGGCGCCCGCTCGTCATGAGCTTCCAGCGCTTCTACGGCCTCGGGCCCGAGGTCCACCCGTCCCGCCTGGCGACGATCGACGAGGAGCTCTACCGCTGAGCGGCCCCGTCGAGGAGCTGGGCGAGGTGGAGCGCCGGGCGCCCGGCGAGGTCGCCCACCTGGGTCCGGCACGAGAAGCCGTCGGCGCAGACGACCCCGTCCGCGGCGAGCGAGCGGACCGCCGGGAGGAGCGCCAGCTCCGCGATCGCCACCGAGACGTCGTGGTGGCCACGTTCCAGGCCCCAGCTGCCGGCGAGGCCGCAGCAGCCGCGGACCACGGTGAGGTCCGCACCGGTGCGGCGGAGGAGCTCTTCCTCCGCGGTCCACCCGGTGCTCGCGTGCTCGTGGCAGTGCGGCTGGGCGACGACCCGGGTACCGGTGAGGTCCGGTGGTGCCCAGCCGGGGGTGTCGAGGAGCAGGCGGGCGAGCGGACGGGCCGCGGCGGCGACGCGCCGGGCGCCCTCGTCGCCCGGGAGGAGGTGCAGGGCGTCGTCGCGCAGGACGGTGAGGCAGGACGGCTCGAGCCCGACGAGCGGGGTGCCGTCGGCCACCGCGTCGGCAAGGGCCCGCACGGTCGGCCCCAGCACCTCGCGGGCCCGCTCGAGCCGGCCGGTCGCGATGTCGGTGAGCCCGCAGCAGAGCGGCTCCTCGACGACCCGTACCTCGTACCCGGCGGCGCCGAGCACCCGCACTGCGGCCTCGGCCGCCTCGGGGGCGAAGTGGTCGGTGAAGGTGTCGACCCAGAGGACGACCGGACCCGCCGGCGCCGCACGGCCGCCGGGCCGGCCCTCGTGCTCCCGAGCCCGCTCGAGGAAGGTGGCCGGGGCGAACCGGGGCAGGCTGCGCCTCGGGTCGATGCCGGCGGCGCGCGCGACGAGGGCACGCAGCGCCCCGTGGGTGACGGCTGCGGCGAGCCGCGGTGCGCGGGCGGCGAGGTCGGCCCATCGGGGCAGCCGGCCGAGTGCGACGTCGGCGACCCGGCCCCGTCCCGTCCGGTGGCGCTGGTGGAGGGCCTCGGCGCGCAGCCGGGCCAGGTCGACCCCGGTCGGGCAGTCCCGGGCGCAGGCCTTGCAGCCGAGGCACAGGTCGAGGGCGTCGGCGACCTCGGCCGAGTCCCAGTCGAGGCCGGAGACGCCCTGGGCGAGCTCCTGGAGCACCCGGGCCCGGCCGCGGGTGGAGTCCTTCTCCTCCCGGGTGGCGCGGTAGGAGGGGCACATGACGTCGTCGGTGCCGGTGGCGACGCACTTGGCCACCCCGGTGCACCGGTGCGCCTCCGCGGCCAGCTCGGCCGCGTCGACCACGAGGGCCGGCTGACGCCGAAGGGCGACCGGCCTCCTCCCGCTCGCGCGGAGGTGCTCCTCCGGGGCGTCCGGGGCGACGAGGACGCCGGGGTTGAGCAGCCCCTCGGGGTCGAGCAGCCGCTTGAGCCCGGCCTGGGCGCCGAGCGCCTCCGGGGAGTACATCGCCCCGAGGAGCCCGCTGCGGGCCCGCCCGTCGCCGTGCTCGCCGGACAGCGAGCCCCCGTGGGCGGCGACGAGCGCCGCGGCGTCGTCGACGAAGCGTCGGTAGACGTGCCGCTCGTCGGGCCGGCCGCCGTCCAGCGGGAAGTCGATGCGGACGTGGACGCACCCGTCCCCGAAGTGCCCGTACGGGATGGCGTGCAGCCCGTGCTCGGCGAGCAGCGCGTCGAAGGCGCGCAGGTAGTCCCCGAGCCGCTCGACCGGCACCGCGGCGTCCTCCCAGCCGGCGTGCGCGGGGATCCCGTCGGGCGTCCGGGCGGCGATGCCGGCGGTGTCCTCCCGCACCGCCCACACGGCCGCCGCCTCCCGCGGGTCGTCGACGACCCGGGCCTCCCTCGTGGGGACGGCGCGCACGAGCCGGTCGGCCCGGGCGCGCAGCTCGGCCGGGTCGTCACCGGCGAGCTCGACGAGGAGGAGGCCCCCGCCGGCGGGGAAGGTCGACGCCCGCTGTCGCCCGGCGCGGACGAGCGGGTCCAGCAGCCGGCGGTCGAGCCCCTCGCACGCCGTGGGACCGAGCGGGAGGGTGGCCGGGGCGGCGTCCGCGGCGCTCGCGATGTCGGGGAAGCCGAGGAGGACGAGCAGCCGGTGGGGCTCGTCGGCGACGAGCCGGACGGTCACCTCCTGGACGAGGGCGAGGGTCCCCTCGCTCCCGACGAGGGTGCGCGTCAGGTCGCCCCCGCGCTCGGGGAGGAGGTGCTCGAGGGCGTACCCCGACACCTGTCGGCCGAAGCGGCCGAACTCGGTGCGTACCGTCGCGAGGTGCTCGGCGACGATCGCACGGGCGGCCCGCACGACGTCCGGAACCGGCGGCGCGAGGCCCGGTCCCGGGCCGGCCTCGCCGGGCACGACGAGGCGCAGCCCCTGCCCGGACGAGGTGAGCACGTCGAGGCCGAGCACGTTGTCACTCGTCCGCCCGTAGCCGAGGGCCCGCGAGCCGCACGCGTTGTTGCCGACCATCCCGCCGACCGTGCACCGGGTGTGGGTGCTCGGGTCGGGGCCGAACCGCAGCCCGTGGGGGCGCGCCGCCGCCTGGAGGCGCGCGTGCACCGTCCCCGGCTCGACGACGGCGGTGCGCTCCTCGGGGTCGAGGGCCAGCACGCGGCCGAGGTGCCGCGCGTGGTCGACGACGACCCCGGGTCCGACGGCGTTGCCGGCGATCGAGGTGCCCGCCCCCCGTGCCGTCACGGGCACCCGGTGCTCGCGGCACGTGGCGAGCACCGCCTCGACCTCGTCCCGGTGCCGCGGCCGGACGACGACGAGCGGGGGGACGCGGTAGAGCGAGGCGTCGGCGGAGTAGAGGGTGCGGGCCAGCGGGGAGTCGTCGACGTCCGCGATGCCCCTGCTCCGCAGCGCCGCCGCCACCGACCCGCGCAGCTCGTCCACGGCGCTCACCCGGTCACCACAGCTCCATGGACGCGCGCACGATGCCCGCGAGGTCCTCGGCGGTCGCCTCGCGCGGCGAGGTGGCGAGCAGCCGCTGCTGCTTCAGGGCCCCCTCGACGAGGGCCTCGACGTCGCCCTCCCCGTACCCGACGGCCGCCAGGCCGCTCGGCAGGCCGATGTCGCGCATCAACGCGGTGAGGACGGTCGGGAGCAGGTCCGCCGGGTCCTCGGTCATCGGGGCCTCCGGGTCGATGACCCGGGCCGCCGTGACGTGCCGGTCGGGATCGGCGGGGAAGGTGAACCGGAACGCCTCGGGGGCCGTGAGCGAGACGGCCATCCCGTGCGGGACGAGGGGATCCCCCGGTGGGTAGCCCTCGGGGTGGAAGTCGCGCACCCGGCCGGCGACGGGGTAGGCGAGGGCGTGCGGGACGTGGACGCCCGCGTTGCCGAAGCCCATCCCGGCGAAGGTGGCCGCGAGGGCCATCGCGCCCCGGGCCGCCTCGTCACCGCCGTCGTGGACGGCCCGCCGGAAGGCCGGCGCGAGCAGCCGCAGCGCCTCCAGCGACCACATGTCCGAGATGGGGTTGGCGCCGCAGTACGGGACGCGCTCCTCGGGCGCCTTGCGCGCGAAGGCGGTGTACGGGCGCGCCGTCCAGCTCTCCAGGGCGTGGCAGAGGATGTCCATGCCGGCGGATGCGGTGACGCCGGCCGGCTGGGTCAGCGTCACCGTGGGGTCGACGACGGCGAGGATGGGCCGGAGCATCGGGTGGCTGATGCCCGACTTCACGTGCTGCGACACCACGTCGAGGACGCAGATGGTCGTGCTCTCCGAGCCCGTGCCCGTCGTCGTGGGCACGGCGACGAGCGGCGCCAGGGGGTGGACGGGCGCCCGGCCGGCCCCGACCGGGACGTTGACGTAGTCGAGGAGCTCACCGGGGTTGGTCGTCAGCAGGTCCACGGCCTTGGCGGTGTCGATGCTCGACCCGCCGCCGACCGCGACGAAGGCGTCCCACGGTCCGGTGCCCCGGGCGTGCTCGACCGCGGCCAGCAGGCTCTCGTCGGTGGGCTCGACACGGGCGCCGTCGTAGACGACGGCCTCGATCCCGAACGCCGCCATGGCGTCGGCGACCCGTCGGGGCGTGCCGGTCGCCGCGACACCGGGGTCGGTGACGACGAGGACCCGCCGCGCGCCGAGGCGGGCGAGGTCGTGGCCGATCTCGTCGGCGGCTCCCGGGCCGAACTTCAGCTGCGGCGCACCGTAGGTGAAGACGGACTCGCGGACGGGCGAACGGTCGGGCATCCGGTGCCCTCCTTCGGCGGGTCGGGGCTCGTCACGGCATCCTGACACCTGCGGCGACCCGCGTCCCCCTCGCCCCGCGTCATCGGCTCGGGCGGAGGGCGTGCTGGAGCAGCGCCGCGGCGAGCACCGCCTCACCGGCGAGCGCCGGGACGAGGAGGGGGAGGAGCGCGGCGGGACCGGCGGCGGCGGCCAGTGCGAGCGTCACCGCGCCGCAGAGCGCGACGCCCGCGCAGAGCGTGCGCGGGGCGAGGCGCGCCCGCCACAGCGCCACCCCGGCGATGCCGAGGTGCACGGCGAGCACGAGGAGTGCGGTCCCCCAGTCGTCGCGGAACGCCGGGATGCCCGCGGCGCCCCGCGACGCGAGGAGGACCGCCGCGACGACGAGGAGCAGCGCGTGCCCGAGCCGGCTCAGGAGCGCGGCGTAGGCCGCCGGATGCGCCCGGTGGCGGGCCGCGAGGTAGAGCCCGCGCCCGACGAGGACGTCCAGGCCCGCGACGACGAGGAAGGAGGCGGCGACGTCGAGCGTCGAGCCGGACGGCGGCGCGGCGTCGAGCAGCCCGAGGACCGGGACGGTGAGGAGGAGGACGGCGACGACGGCCGCGCCCCCCGACCGGGCGGTGCGCCGCGAGTGCCCGACCGCGGCGCGCGCGGCCACGGTGCGCGCGCCCAGGGTGCGCGTGGCCCCGGTGCGTGGTTCCGCGCGGCGGGTCACGACCGACACGCGCGCGGTCGGCGTGGGTGCCCCGGGGCGGGGGCGGGTGGTGGTGGTCGTCGTCATGGGTCGACGGTGGCGCCCCGGGGGCCGTCCCGTCTCTGGGGTTCGACCCTGAACGGACCCCGAGTCACCCGGGAGAGGTCAGGGTCGGACCGGCGGAGCACTGGTCGCAGGGCACGTCCTGTGGTGGGATCGATGCGGTCCCGACGCCCCGGGGTCGCCGGCACCCCGGCGCCCCACCGGGGCGCCTCGATGTCGAGAAGGGTTGCGCATGAACGGTTCCCCCACCGCACGGCACGGTGTCCACTCGGAGGTGGGACGGCTGCGCAAGGTGCTCGTCTGCCGGCCGGGTCTGGCCCATCGGCGGCTCACCCCGACGAACTCAGCCGACCTGCTCTTCGACGACGTCATGTGGGTCGAGCAGGCCGAGCGCGACCACGCCGACTTCGTCGAGCTGCTGCGCGACCAGGGCGTCGAGGTCGTCGAGCTGCACGACCTCCTCGCCGAGACGGTGTCCGTACCCGCCGCGCGCGACTGGCTGCTCGACCGGAAGATCAACCCCAACCAGGTCGGCCTCGGCCTCGTCGACGGCACGCGCGCCTTCCTCGAGTCGCTGTCCCCGCAGCACCTCGCGGAGTTCCTCATCGGCGGGCTGGCCATCGCCGACCTGCCCGCCGAGCACCGGACCTCGTGGGTGGTCCTGGCCCGCGAGCAGACGGGGGCCCGCGAGTACCTCATGCCGCCCCTGCCGAACACCCTCTACACCCGGGACACGACGTGCTGGGTCGGTGACGGGCTCACCCTCAACCCGCTGTACTGGCCGGCCCGGCAGAACGAGACACTCATCTACCAGGCGATCTACACCTTCCACCCCGACTACGCCGGCTCGACGATCTGGTGGGGCGACCCCGAGCGCTCCTGGGACGAGGCGACGCTCGAGGGCGGCGACGTCATGCCGGTCGGCAACGGCGTCGTCCTCATCGGGATGAGCGAGCGCACCTCCCGACAGGCCATCACCCAGGTCGCGGCGGCGCTCTTCGCCGGCGGGGCGGCCGAGCGGGTCGTCGTCGCCGGCCTGCCGCAGCTCCGCTCGGCGATGCACCTCGACACCGTGTTCACGTTCGCCGACCGCGACGTCGTGACCCTCTACCCGACGATCGTCGACGGGGTCCACGCCTTCACCCTCCACCCGTCGGACCGGGACCCGGGGGTCGAGGTCGTCGACGAGGGCGAGGGCCGGTTCGTCAAGGTCGTCGCGGACGCGCTGGGCCTGGACGGGCTCAACGTCATCGAGACCGGCGGGGACGTCTACGCCTCCGAGCGCCAGCAGTGGGACAGCGGCAACAACGCCGTGGCCGTCGAGCCCGGCGTCGTCCTCACCTACGACCGCAACACGACGACGAACGCCCTGCTCCGGCGCGCCGGTATCGAGGTCCTCGAGATCCGCGGCGCCGAGCTCGGGCGGGGCCGCGGGGGCGGGCACTGCATGACGTGCCCGCTGGTCCGGGACCCGGTCGACTACTGACGACGGAGGTGCCCGGCGGGCTCAGGCGGCGTCCGGGTCGGGCTGGTGGATGCCGAAGGTGTTCCCCTCGGTGTCGAGGAAGTACCCCTGCCACGCCATCCCGGTGAGGGCCGTCTTCGGGAGGGCGACGCTGCCCCCGGCCTCCTCGATCCGACGGGCCGTGGCGTCGAAGTCCTCGACCCCCATCGTGAGGACGGCGGCGTTGGTCCCGTGCCCGGCGCCGGGGGAGGCGGCCGGGCGCAGCTGCATCCCGCCGTTGATCCCCGGTTCGCCCTCCGGCCCGGTGACGACGCCGTAGTAGGGGGACCCAGTGACGTGGCCCCAGTCCTGGAACTCCCACCCGAACACGGACGCGTAGAAGGTGCGTGCCCGGTCGAGGTCGTCGCACTGGATCTCGAAGTGGATCGGACGCGGCATCGTGCTCCCCTCTCCGTCGACGGGCTTCCACCATGGCACGGACTCTCGCGAGTGTCATCCGAGGACGGCCCGGTCCCCGTACCCTTCCGTCTCGTGCAGACGCCGCCCCGGGAGGTGCCCGACGACGCCGTCCTCGACGCCGTCCGCGCCGGATGGGCTCCGGGCGCGGTGTCCGCCTCGTACCTGCCCGTCGGCTTCGGCAGCCACCACTGGGAGGTCCGGGAGGACGACGGGACGCGCTGGTTCGCGACGCTCGACGAGCTCCGTGGCGACGCCGCGACGTCGTGGCTCGACGCGGCGTTCAGCGTCGCGCACGCGGCCGCTGCCCGTGGGGTCGTCGCCGTCCACGCGCCGGTACCCGCGGCGGACGGCCGTCTCGTGCACCGGGTCCGGCGGGCCTGGGTCGTCACGGTCCAGCACTGGCTAGAGGGCGCCGCCGGCCGGTTCTCCGACCGGTTGGCCGACGAGGAGGCCGAGGAGGTCGTCGAGCTCCTCGCCGGGCTGCACGCGGTGCCGGCCGCCGAGACGCGCGCCCGTCGGGACGACGGCTCGGTCGCCGGCCGCGGGATGCTCGAGGCGTTGCTGGCGTGCGTCCACGACCCGGGGGCCTGGCAGGACGGGCCGCTCGCGCCCGCCGTCCGTGAGCTCCTCGCGAAGTACGCCGACGTCGTCGCCGGCGCGCTCGCGGGCCACGACGCGGTGGCCGGGGCGTCGAGCCTCCTCGTCGTGACGCACGGCGAGCCCCATCCGGGCAACCTCGTCCGCACCCGCGACGGGCTGCGGCTCGTCGACTGGGACACCGCGCTCCTCGCGCCGCCGGAGCGCGACCTGTGGCTGGTCGCCGCGCGCACCGGGGTCGACGTCGTGGCCCGCTACGAGGAGCTCACCGGCCGGCCGGTTGACCGCTCCCGGATGCGCCACCTCGAGCGTCGCTGGGCGCTCGCGGACGTCGCGGACTTCGTCCCCGGCCTCGCCGGAGCGACCGAGGAGACCGACGACACCGCGTGGCAGCTGCGTGCCCTCGAGGGCAGCCTCGTCGAGCTCGAGGGGCTCGTCCCGCCGGCCTGAGCCGCGTCTCCGAGGGTCGCGGCGGCCGTAGCCGTCAGCACTCGTGGGCCGTCAGGGCGTCCGCGACGGCGACGTCCCCGGTGTTGAACTCGACGACCTGCCCGCGCAGGCCGGGGCGGTCGAGCGCCTCGGCGACGACGAGCGCGACGTCCTCACGTGAGACCGAGCCCGGCTCCGCCCCACCGCGAGCCGTCTCGATCCGCCCCGTGCCGGGGTCGTCGGTGAGCCGGCTCGGCCGGAGGATGGTCCAGGCCAGACCGCTGTCCTGGAGGTACTCGTCGGCCGCGGCCTTGGCGTCGGCGTACGGGAAGAAGGGGTCGCCCTCGGGGACCCCGTGATCGGGTCCGGCGCCGAAGTAGCTGACCATGACGTAGCGCTCCACCCCGGCCCGGGTCGCCGCCTCCATCGAGCGGATGGCCGCCTCCCGGTCGACGGCCCGGGTACGCCGTGGGTCCCCGCCCCCGGCGCCGGCCGACCACACGACGGCGTCGGCGCCGGTGAGCAGCTCCGCGAGGGACTGCCGGTCCATCGCCTCGACGTCCGCGACGGCCGCGGTCGCCCCGTCCGACTCGACCTCGGTGCGGTGCGCCGGGTTGCGCACCACGCCCGTGACCTCGTGGCCGCGGGCGGTGAGGAGCGGGGTCAGCTTCCGGGCCACCTTGCCGTGGCCGCCGATGACGATGACGCGCATGGGTCGTCCAACGGGGGGCCCACCGCCCCTGTTCCGCGGACCGAGGGCCGGGTCAGCGAGCCGGGGCGTCGTCCGCGGGCACGTCGGCCGGCACCTCCGCCGGCCGCTTCCCGGCGAGGTAGGCCTCGAGCCGACGGTCGGCGTCCTCGCCGAAGAGGATCTCGGCGACCTCCCGCAGGCCCTCGCCGGCACCCGCGAGGATGTCGCGGTCGCGGACGACGAGGTCGATCTTGGAGCGCCGGCGCATGAAGTCGTCGAGGGTGACGACCATCTCGTGCTCGGCCGCGTTGTGCAGCTCGACGCGGAGGTAGTCGGCCGACCCCATGACGTCCTCGCCCATCCGCGGGTCGGCGCGGATCGACTCGAGCATGTCGAAGGCGCGCCGCCCGTAGCGGCGCCAGAGCCGGTCGGTGAGCGGCTCGGTGTCGGGCTTGGTCCGCAGGTGGTCCAGCTTCATCAGGCGGGCCTGGCGGTAGAACTCCGCCCGGGTCGCCGGTGCCGGCTCGCCGTACCAGGCGCCGAGGTCGTCCTCGAGCGGGATGCCGAGGTGCTCGACCTGCTCCGCCACCTCCTCACCGACGTTGAGGCAGTCGGTGAGCTTGCCGCCGAAGACGGTGACGACGGCGAGGTGGTCGTCGCGCTCGATCTCGTGCTTGCGCGACAGCGAGGTCCAGTCGGCGTCCGCCTGGTCGTCGGCACCGCGGCGGACGACGAGGGGACGGACACCGGTCCGCTCGGCGATGACGTCGTCGCGGGTCAGGGGACGAGGCAGGTCGAGCCGGGCGTTGATCTGCCCGAGGAGGAAGTCGCGGTCCTCGTCGGTGACCTGGGTGTACGGGGTGTCCACCCGGGTGTCGGTCGTGCCGATGACCGAGCGGCGGCCCATCGGGATGACGTAGAACAGCCGCTGGGTGTCGTCGAAGAAGGCGAGCACCCGGTCGTGCCGGTGCGTCGTGAGCCGGGGGACGATGAGGTGGATCCCCTTGGAGAACACGATCCGGTGCTCGGTGGTGAGGTCCCACATCGCGTTGAGGTCGTCGACGAAGGGTCCGGCGGCGTTGACGACGACCCGGGCCGACGTCGTCAGCTCACGGCCGGTGTCGGTGTCGCGCATCTGCACGACCCACCGGTCGCCGATCCGCTCGGCGGAGACGACCTCGACGTAGTTCGCCGCGGTGGCGCCCGCCTCGATGGCCGAGCGGACGAACGAGAAGACGAACCGGGAGTCGTTGTCGACGAGGTAGGCGTCCTGGTACTGGATGCCGCCGCGCGCCCCCCGGACGTCGATCGCGGGCTCCTCGGCCTTGATCTGCTCGGCGGTGAAGTGGTGCGGGCGCTTGGTGCCGAACAGCCCGATGCCCCAGTACGCCGTGGCGCCGAGCCCGGCGAACCACGGTGCGTAGGGGGCCTTCTCGCCGAGGGTCGCGAGGAAGCCGATCTCCTTGATGTTGTCCGGGTAGGCCTTCATCAGGCGGTTCCGGCTTCGGCACAGCCCGAGGACGAGGCGGAGCTCGTAGTTCTCGAGGTACTTGAACCCGCCCCAGACGAGGTTCGAGGACTCCTGGCTCGTGAACGCGCCGAAGTCCCCTCGGTCGACGAGGGCGACGGACGCGCCGCGCCCGGCGAGGGCCGCCGCCGACACGGCCCCGTTGATCCCGGCACCGACGACGAGCACGTCGAAGAAGCCGCCGTCGATCCTTTCGAGGTTCGCCGACCTGAGGGACATGCCCCCAGACTAGGCGGGCGGCCGGGTGCCGCGTGCCGGCTGTGAAGGGTTCGACGTCGCCGGTCCTTCGCCGAAGTCGAAGACGACCCCGGTGAGCTCCTCGCTGCGCTCCCAGAGCAGCCGGGCCAGCTCCTCGTCCCGGGCCCACCGGCTGCGCGCCGCGGGTCCGACCGGTCCGCGGGTCTCGCCAGGACCGCTGGGGCCCGAGTACGAGCCGGGCTCCGCCACGGTCGCGGCGTGGACGACGGCCTCGGCGCCGCCCTCCGGACCGGGGAAGAGGAGACGAACCGCCCACTGCCCCACCGTCCCGACGACCGGCCGCGTCCCCATCCCGTCGCGGCTGGCGACGAGGTTGGTCGCAGAGACGCCGGGGTGGGCCGCGGTCGACGTCAGCGGGCTGCCGGCGGCGGTGGCGCGCCGCTGGAGCTCGTCCGCGAAGAGCAGGTTGGCGAGCTTCGAGCGGCCGTACGCGGTCCGCGCGACGTAGCCCTCGCGGGGGTTGCCGTCGACGACGGCGCCGTCGCCGCGGTGGTGGGCGATCGAGGACACCGTCGTGACGCGCGGTGCGGGCGAGGCGAGGAGGTGCGGGAGGAGCAGGCCGGTGAGGGCGAAGTGGCCGAGGTGGTTCGTCCCGAACTGGAGCTCGAACCCGTCGGCGGTCTCGCGGTAGCGCGGCGGGGTCATGACGCCGGCGTTGTTGACGAGCAGGTCCAGGGGGCCGTCCAGCCGGCCGGCGAGCGAGCGCACCGAGTCGAGCGAGGCGAGGTCGAGCGCCTCGACCTCGACCCTGCCGGGGACCCCGGTGCGGCGGATGCGCTCGGCGGCCTCATAGCCGGCATCCGTGCGGCGCACCGCGAGGACCACGTCGGCGCCGTGCCGGGCGAGCTCGCGCGCCTCGACGAGCCCGATGCCCGAGTTGGCGCCGGTCACGAGGGCCCGTCGCCCGGTGAGGTCGGGAACGTCGTCGTAGGTCCAGCGGGCCATCGGGTCTCCTCGTCGTCGCCTGGGTCCGGTCGTGGGACGCGGTCCATCCCGCTCTACGTCGGGGGGTGGGCGCTTTGTTCCGCGGTGTCGAGGGTCGCCCGCACCGTGGGGGGCCGAACCGGTGCCCGGGCCGCTAGGTTGCGAGGAGATGCAGCGCCGGGTGACGGGAGGCCGCCGATGCGGGTCGCGGTGATGGCCACGTGCCTCGGGGACGCGATGTTCCCCGAGGCGCCGCGGGCCACCGTCCGGCTGCTCAGGAGGCTCGGCGTCGACGTCGAGGTCCCCGGGGCCCAGACATGCTGCGGCCAGCCGATGGTGAACTCGGGGTACCTCGACGAGGCCGTCCCGGCGGTGCGCCGCTTCGTCGAGGCCTTCGACGGGTTCGACGTCGTCGTCGTGCCGTCGGGGTCGTGCGCCGGCTCGGTGCGCCACCAGCACACCCTCGTGGCGCGGCGGTGCGGCGACCGGGGGCTCGCGGAAGCTGTGGGCCGCACCGCTCCCCGAACCGTCGAGCTCAGCGAGTTCCTCGTCGACGTGCTCGGGGTCGTCGACGTCGGGGCCTGGTTCCCTCACCGCGTCACCTACCACCCGACCTGTCACTCGCTCCGGGTGCTCCGGGTCGGGGACCGGCCACGCCGCCTCCTCGAGGCGGTCGGCGGCATCGACCTCGTCGACCTCCCCGCCGCGGAGGAGTGCTGCGGCTTCGGGGGCACCTTCGCGGTGAAGAACGCCGACGTGTCGGTCGCGATGGGTGCCGACAAGGTCCGGCACGTCCACGAGACCGGGGCGGAGGTCCTCGTCGCCGGTGACGCGTCGTGCCTCATGCACGTCGGCGGCCTCCTGTCGCGCCAGCGCTCCCGGGTGCGGACCATGCACCTGGCGGAGGTCCTCGCCGCCACGGCGGACGACCCGGTGGTCACCGGATGAGCGCCACCTTCCTCGGGATGCCGCCGTTCCCCGTCGCGGCCCGCGCCGCCCTCGCCGACGACCGGCTGCGGCGCAACCTCGCCCACGCGACGGGGACCATCCGGGCGAAGCGCGCCGAGGTGGTCGCCGAGGTCGAGGACTGGGAGGACCTGCGGCGGGCCGCAGCCGCGGTCAAGGACGACGTCCTCACCCACCTCGACGAGCACCTCCTCGCGCTCGAGGCCGCGCTCACGGCGCGGGGCGCGACGGTGCACTGGGCGCGGGACGCCCTCGAGGCGTGCGAGGTCGTCGCGCAGGTGGCGAGCGAGCACGGCGTCAGCGAGGTCGTCAAGGTCAAGTCGATGGCGACCCAGGAGATCCGCCTCAACGAGGAGCTCGCGGCCCGGGGCATCGCCGCCTGGGAGACCGACCTCGCGGAGCTCATCGTCCAGCTCGGCGACGACCTGCCGAGCCACATCCTCGTCCCGGCCATCCACCGGAACCGCAGCGAGGTCCGGGACATCTTCCGGGCCCGGATGGGTGCGGCCGGGCGCCCGGCGCCGGACGGGTTGACCGACGAGCCCGCCGAGCTCGCGGGCGCCGCGCGGGCGCACCTGCGGGAGAAGTTCCTCTCCGCCCGGATGGCCGTCTCCGGGGCCAACTTCGCGGTCGCCGAGACCGGCACCCTCGTCGTCGTGGAGTCCGAGGGCAACGGGCGGATGTGCCTGACGCTGCCCGAGGTACTCGTCTCCGTCGTCGGCATCGAGAAGGTCGTCCCGACCTGGGCCGACCTCGACGTCTTCCTCCAGCTCCTGCCGCGCTCGTCGACCGGGGAGCGGATGAACCCGTACACGTCGACGTGGTCCGGGGTGACCCCGGGCGACGGCCCGCAGGAGGTGCACGTCGTCCTCCTCGACAACGGGCGCACGCGGGCGCTCGCCGACGAGGTCGGGCGGCAGGCGCTGCGGTGCATCCGCTGCTCCGCCTGCCTCAACGTGTGCCCCGTGTACGAGCGGGTCGGGGGGCACGCCTACGGGTCGGTCTACCCGGGGCCGATCGGGGCCATCCTCACGCCGCTGCTCACCGGCGTCGGCGAGGACCCGCAGGTCGACTCCCTGCCGTACGCCTCCAGCCTCTGCGGTGCGTGCGCCGACGTCTGCCCGGTCGCCATCGACATCCCGGAGGTCCTCGTCCACCTGCGCACGGCCGTCGTCGACGCGCACCGCGCCGAGCGGGTCCCCAGTGCGGAGGCGGTGGCGATGCGGGCCGCCGGCTGGGCCCTCGGGGACGCCTCCCGCCTCGCCCTCGCGGAGCGGGCCGGGGGGCTCGTCGGCCGGCTCTGGCCCGGGCGCCGCACGCCGGGCGGTCGGGCCGTCATCTCACGCCTGCCCTATCCGGGGTCCCGCTGGACCGGCGCCCGCGACCTCCCCGTCCCGCCCGCCCGCTCGTTCCGGCGGTGGTGGCGCTCGGGACGGCACTCCGGGGCGGGACGCTCGTGAGCGCCCGTGACGACGTGCTCGCCGCCGTGCGGTCGGCCCTCGGGCCGGCCCGCCGGCCGGACGTCCCGGTGGACCGGTCCTACCGCGCGCGCCGAGGCGACGCGGCCGGGTGGGACCGCGCCGCCCTCGCCGACCTCTTCGCCGAGCGGGTGGCGGACTACGGCGCGGTCGTCACCCGGTGCGGCGCGGCCGGGCTGGAGCGCGAGGTCGTGACGGCGCTCGGCACTTCGGCCCGCGTCCTCGTCCCCGAGGGGATCTGGCTCGACATCCCGCGCAGCGTGCCGGACCGCGGGCTCACGCCGCAGGACCTGGACACCGTCGACGCCGTGGTCACCACCGCGACCCTCGGCATCGCCGAGACGGGGACCATCGTCCTCACGCACGGGTCCGGCGAGGGCCGGCGCGCGCTGACGCTCGTCCCCGACCTGCACGTCTGCGTCGTCCGGGAGGGCCAGGTCGTCCCGGGTGTCGTCGAGGCGGTCGCGGCCCTCGACCCGGGAAGGCCGCAGACCTGGGTCAGCGGGCCGTCGGCGACGAGCGACATCGAGCTGAGCCGGGTCGAGGGCGTCCACGGTCCCCGGCGGCTCCACGTCGTGCTCGTCGCCGGCTGAGGGCGGGCCCCCGCCCGTCACCCGGGGGTCGCTGCCGCGGCTTCCCGCTCGGCGGCGCTGCGGAGGATGCAGAACTCGTTGCCCTCGGGGTCGGCGAGGACGACCCATCCGGTGCCGGGCCCGAACCGTCCGCGGAGGTCCGCCAGCTGGGTCGCGCCGTGGGCGAGCAGCCGGGCGAGCTCGTCGTCGCGCGTGCCCTCGACCGGCTCGAGGTCGAGGTGCATCCGGTTCTTCACGACCTTGTCGTCCGGGACCTCGATGAAGAGGAGCCGGTGCGTCCCGTCGCGGCTGAGGATCAGGCACTCCTCGTGGCCGGGGAGGTTGGGGTCGCCGTCGAGGTCGACGTAGCCGAGCACCTCCTTCCACCACTCGGAGAGGGCGTAGGCGTCGTGGCAGTCGATGGTCGTGTGGGCAACCCGGGCGGTCATGGGCTCACCCTGCCACCCCGAGGGGTTGCCCGGCCCCGGGGTTTCCGGCAGGCCGGCCGGTCAGACGTGGATGGCCGCCGGGATGCCGTCGGAGAAGACCTCGGGCGGGTCCGGGAGGCTGCGCGAGCGACCGGACACCCGCCGGGCCGCCGTCCAGGCGACGGCGCACGCGTCGAGGACGTCGCTGGCGGCGTAGCCGCGGCCCTCGAGCACCGAGGGTCGCGGGATGCCGGCTGCCGCGAGGGCGGCGAGGCGGGCCGCGCGACCGGCCTCGGTGCGCTTGGAGTCGGCGAGCGGCGCTCCCGACATCTCGGCGAACGAGACCTCGGGGTGGACCTCGAGCACCTCGACGGTGGGTCGCGAGCGCACCCACGCGTCGACCTCGAGCACCTTGTCGCGCAGGGCGAAGGCCTGGGCGCCGACACCCTGGCCCGTGAGGCGACGGTTCGCGGCATCCGCGTCGGCGCGGGTCGGCTCGGTGTAGGCACTCCGGGGGAGCGTCGTGAAGACTGAGGAAGCCTTGCCGCGCAACGCCTTCCGAGCCAGAGCGTCCGCACGGCGGGTCGTGGAGTCGGGCAGGCCGATCGGGATGTCGATGCCGACGACCTGGACGTCGACCTCGGCGCGAACCGCCTCGACGAGCTCGGCGACCGTGGGGGCCACGACGACCCGCGGGCGCGGTGCTCCCGGGACGAGCAGGGCACCGACCCATCCCGCACGGCACCCGTCGACGCCGAGCACGGGGGCGAGGACCTCGACGGGGGCGGCCGGTGGGGAGGAGCGGGCGCGGCGGTCGGGCGGCAGCGTGGCGGGCCGGGCGCCGGGTCCGTCCTCGGCGTCGTCCCGCTCGAGCAGGCCGGCCACGGCACCGAGGACGAGGTCGAGCCCTACCTCGAACTCGGCGCCGAAGCTCCACCCGGGGCGGAGGGCGTGGTCCCGCGCGAACTCGGCGAAGTGCGGGTAGGTGCGGGCCGTGTCCTCGTCGAGGATCTCCGCCCCGATCTCGGCGAGCTCCACCTCGCCGGTGAACGGCAGGGCGAGCTCCTGGAGCATGAAGCCGTAGAGCTGGGCGTCGAGGAGCGCGACCGCGTGGCCGGTGGCGGCGAGCGAGAAGCCGGCGGTGCGCAGGCACGCGATGACGGCGTCGTGGTGGGCCAGCGTCGACGGGCCCGGGGTGCGCCGCGAGTCCATCAGGCCGACGCCCCACCGGTGCCGCAGGAGGACGTCGCGGGCGGAGACCGAGCGCCGTCGCAGCTCGTCGCGCCAGGGCCCCGCGGCGACGGGGGTGTGGAACTCCCCGAAGACGAGGTCGACCATCGCGTCGAGGAGGGCCTCCTTGTTCGGCACGTGGTGGTACAGCGACATCGCCTCGACCCCGAGCCGCCCGGCGAGGGCGCGCATCGAGAGCGCGGCGAGGCCCTCGGCGTCGGCGAGCGCGACGGCGGCGGCGACGACGGAGTCACGGCTGAGTCCGGGGCGGCGGGCCGGCGACGGCAACGGGGTCTCCTCTCGGTCGGCATTGCGGATCTTACGCCGTAAGGCTACGCTCGGTGGCAACATGAAGAAGACTTACGATGTAAGGGAGAAGGTCGTGCGAGCAGTCGTGCAGGACCGGTACGGGCTCGACGCCCTGCGCGTCGACGAGGTGACGGCCCCCGTCCCGGGGTCGGGCGAGGTACTCGTCCGGGTCGAGGCCGCGGGCGTGGACCGGGGGACGTGGCACCTGGCCACCGGGCTCCCGTACCTGGCGCGCCTCGGCATCGGGCTGCGTCGTCCGCGCTACCGGATCCCGGGGCGCGACGTCGCCGGCACCGTGGAGGCGGTCGGGCCCCGGGTCACCGGGTTCGCGCCGGGCGACCCCGTGTTCGGGACGGCGGACGGGTCCTTCGCCGAGTTGGCCGTCGTGCCGGTGCGGCGGCTCGCCCCGCGCCCCGCGACCCTCACGGCCGTGGAGTCGGCCGCGGTGCCGGTCTCCGCCCTCACCGCGTACCAGGCGGTCAGGATGGCGGGCGTCGGCCCGGGGCAGCGGGTGCTCGTCGTCGGCGCCTCCGGAGGCGTCGGGACCTACGCGGTCCAGATGGCGATCGCCGCGGGCGCTCGCGTCACCGGGGTCTGCTCCCCCGGGAAGGCGGACCTGGTCCGCTCGCTCGGTGCCGCCCACGTCATCGACCACACCCGGGAGGCCGTGGACGCCGAGGGCGTCCGCTACGACATCGTCCTCGACATCGGGGGCAACCGGCGGCTGCGCGAGCTGCGCCGGGTCCTCACCGAGCGGGGCACCCTCGTCGTCATCGGCGGCGAGGACGGCGGCCGCCTCACCGGCGGCATCCAGCGGGGCATCGCGGCCGTGCTCCTCTCGATGTTCGTCCGGCACCGCCTCGTCATGCACTACTCGCGGGAGGTCGCGACGGACCTCGAACGCGTCACGGCCCTCATCGAGGCGGGTGACGTGCGCCCCGTCGTCGAGCGGGTCTGGAGGCTGGACGAGGCGGCTGCCGCCATCGAGCACGTGGGCGCCGGCCGCGCTCGGGGGAAGTCGGTCATCGACGTCGCCGGCCGGGACGCCCGCCGCTGAACCGGGCGTCCCGGGGCTGGACGCGCCAAGCGCGGGCTGGCAGATTCCGCTCATCGCCGACTCCTGAGCCGTCGCGGCCGGTTCAAGCGGTGGCCGCCCGTCCAGCCTCACCCCAGTCCGGGCTCCTCGTGCAGGAGGCGCCGCACACCCGCTCGCGCGAGGAGCAGCGCGATGATGAGCAGGGTGACGGCGAAGAAGCCGCCGAGCTCGACGGCGTCTCCGAAGACGAGGTCCTCGAGCGTGAGGACGAGGAACTTGCTCCCGACCAGCACCGCCCAGAGCAGGAGTCCGGCTCCGACCTTTCCGACCGGGGTCCGCGCTGTGCGCAGGCGACGCCTCGCGCCCTTCTTCACGCGGACGACGAGCTCGAGGACGGCCTTGAGCAGGACGGCGGTGAGGAGCGAGATCGTAAAGGTCTCGGTGATCACCGACGGCACGTACTCGACGGCGAGGTTGAGGACGACGACGTAGACGAAGACGTCGATGACGTGAACGGGGGCCAGCCACCCAGGGCGACGACCGGTGGCGTTGGTGCCCACGCGGCCGAGTGTAGGGGCACCGGACCGAGCGGGTTGGGGCCACAGGGCGCGGTGGTCGCGTGCCTCAGAAGGGCGGCTTCTCGGGAGTGGCGGGAGTGGATGTTCGTCGTCGGTGGTGGGGGAGGCCGTCGACGGACCAGCCGTCGATGACGCGGCAGCGGTCGAGGAGGTGGTGCCGGTCGCGACCGTCGCACGGCTCCAGCAGGGGGCGCCGGTCCCGATGGCGGGCGGTTCGGTGGGCGCCCGCTCGGGCGTCGAGCTCTTGGATCTGGTGGTCGAGGGCGTCCTCGAGGGCACTGGGTAGCTCCCCCGGCTCGGGGTCACCCACCCGCCGAACGGGGCCGACCTGTTCTGCCTTGGGGTCGGGGTGCAGGACCAGGGTCTCCAGGGCGTCGACCGGCTCGGTGACGGTGACCCGGCCCGCGGGATCGGTCCACGACGCTCGCCCGTCCGGGTGGAGCCGGACGCGCCAGCCGGGGGCTTGTTTGATCCGGTGGTGCCGCCGGCACAGGCACAGCAGGTTCGAGGCCTCCGTGCGGCCGGCGGGCCAGGGCCGCACATGGTCGAGGTCGCAGAACCGGGCGGCGACCGAGCAGCCAGGGAACCGACACCGCCCGTCGCGAGCCTTGACCAGCGCGACCAGCCCCTTCGCCGGCCGGTACGACTTAGTGCGGTGTCTTCGGTCGGGGTCGAGGCGCGCCCCGGTCCCGCCATGGCAGATGACCACGTTCGCGAGCTCGCTGGTGTGCGCGGCGAGCCACGCCGCCGGCACCAGCACCGGCTCGCTCGGGCGGGACCCGGCCACCGCGACCAGGTCTGCCCCGGACCCGGGCACCCGCAGCGCGCGAGCGGCGGCCTGACCCGGCCCGGCCGACTCGTCCTCACCGGTCGGGTCCGAGCCGCCGTCCGGGATGTCCGGGTCGCCGGCACCGTCCGGGTCGCCGGCACCGTCCGGGTCGCCGCCGCCGTCCGCGTCGCCGGGGCGGTCCGGGTTCCCACGGTCGCCGGCGATGTCCGGGTTGTCGGAGTCGCTGGTGGCGGCGGGGACGGTCAGCACGACCTGGACGGTGACGTCGGCCTGCTGGGTGACCAGGTCGGTCAGGGCCTTCCCGCGGGCCGCCTCGATCGTCGCGCAGGTGCCGTC
>DASSQJ010000097.1:0-9420 GCA_035702545.1 Phycicoccus sp. | reverse complement strand
CTCGCCGTTGTCGTTGACCTCCTCGGCGCCGGCGTCGAGGACCACCTCGAGGATGTCGTCCTCGCCGCGGTCGTCCGTCTTGGGGACGATGACGACGCCCTTGCGGGTGAAGAGGTAGGAGACCGACCCGGGGTCGGCGAGTGAGCCGCCGTTGCGGGTGAGCGCGGTGCGCACCTCGGCGGCGGCGCGGTTGCGGTTGTCGGTGAGGCACTCGATGAGGACGGCGACGCCGCCCGGTGCGTAGCCCTCGTAGGTGATGGTCTCCCAGTGGGCACCACCGGACTCGGCGCCGGAGCCGCGCTTGACGGCGCGGTCGATGTTGTCGTTGGGGACCGAGGACTTCTTCGCCTTCTGGATCGCGTCGTAGAGGGTCGGGTTGCCGGCGGGGTCGCCACCACCCTGGCGGGCCGCGACCTCGATGTTCTTGATGAGCTTGGCGAAGAGCTTGCCGCGCTTGGCGTCGATCGCCGCCTTCTTGTGCTTGGTGGTCGCCCACTTGGAGTGGCCGCTCATGAACGCTCCCTCTGGCTCTGTCTCACGATGTCGGCGAACAGCTGGTGCACCCGGTGGTCGCCGGTCACCTCGGGGTGGAAGGACGTGACGAGCAGGTTCCGCTGACGCGCGGCGACGATCCTACCGGCGGCCGGGCCGTGCTCGACCCGCGCGAGGACCTCGACGACCTCCCCCGCCTCCTCGACCCACGGGGCCCGGATGAAGACGGCGCGCACGGGTTCCCCGCCGACCTCGCGGATGTGCAGGTCCTCCTCGAAGGAGTCAACCTGGCGCCCGAACGCGTTGCGGCGCACGAGGATGTCCATGCCGCCGAGGGTCTGCTGGCCTGGTGCGGCGTCGGCGAGGCGGTCGGCGAGGAGGATCATGCCGGCGCACGAGCCGTAGACGGGCATGCCGGCGGCGATGCGGTCCCGGATCGGCTGCTGGAGGTCGAAGGCACGGACGAGCTTGTCGATGGTCGTGGACTCGCCGCCGGGGAGGACGAGGGCGTCGACGTCGTCGAGCTCGGAGGGGCGGCGGACGCGGGTGGCCCGGGCGCCGCTGCGCTCGAGGGCGGCGACGTGCTCGCGGACGTCGCCCTGGACCGCCAGGACGCCGATCCGGGGGGTGCTGGTCACGGGCGAGAATGCTACGGGGCGGGCCTCCCTACACTTTCCTCGGTGTCTCCCGTCCCCGCCCGCCTGCGGCCCCGTGTCCCTGCGGATCTGCCGGCACTGGTCTCGCTGCTCACGGCGCAGCGCGCCACCACCGGCTACCCGGTGCGCTGGCCGCTCCCCTTCCCCGTCGAGGACTTCATCGTCCGTCCCTCGGAGATCGCGGCGTGGGTCGCCGTGGACCCGGCCCGCGCCCATGCCGTCGTGGGCCACGTATCGCTGACGGAGGTCGGGACAGGATGGGAGACCCGGGGCTGGTGCTCCGGCACCGGGCAGCCCGCGTCGCGGCTCGCCGCCGTCGCGGTCCTCTTCGTCGCACCCCGGGCGACGGGCCGCGGGGTGGGTGGCATGCTCCTCGCCACCGCGGTGGGGCACGCCCGGTCGCTCGGCCGCACGCCCGTGCTCGACGTCGTCACCGAGAGCAGCCGGGCCTTGGCCCTCTACGAGCGCGCCGGCTTCCGGGTGGTCGGCCACACCCGACCACCGTGGCTACCTCCCGACCGGGCACCACTGACCCTGATGGCCCTGGCGGGCGGTGCAGAACCGGCCGTCACGCACCCCGATCCGGACCTCCCGCCTCGCTAGCCTCGATACGAGTCGGTCGTGGGACGCACGCGGACGCGGCGAGGAGGGTGGAGACGATGGCACCTGGTGTGACGCTGGCGGTGATCGGGGCGATCCTCACGTTCGCGGTTCGCACCTCGCCGTCGGGGCTTGTGAACTGGAAGGTCGTCGGGCTGATCCTCATGGTCGCCGGAGCCGCGCTCATCTGGCACGCCCGGCGTGGAACCGTCCACGAGACCGTGGTGACCCGCGTGGAGACACCGGCCGACGGCCAGGACGTGACGAGCCCGATCAGCGAGCAGACGGCGGTCCGAGAGGTCATCCAGGAGCGGGACCACGACTGACGCCGGGACCCAGCCCCCGCGGCCCCGGGACAGAAGGGTCCGCAGGAGACGTCCGGATGGTTCGCCGTGTGCGCCACCCTCGCCCGACGCGGGGTAAGCCTCACCCCCCCCGTGAGGCATCCATATGGATGGATCGTGAGGCGAGCCATCCATACGGATGGCCCATGAGGCGAGGCATCCATATGGATGGATCGTGGGGCGGGATTGTGTCGTCGCGGATGGCTCGTGTCGCGAACCATCCGGACGTCTCCACACCACACTCGTGAGGGGCGGCGCTCTTCTGCCGCGCAGGTGTGCCGTGCGGGTCTCCTGCCACCCCACGTCCCGGCACGCCCGCCCGGCCCCTGCACCGACGGGTACCGTCGGGGCCATGTCAGCGCTGACGGACCGCGCCCGGGCCCTCGACGACGAGCACGCCGGCACCGACCTGCGCGGCCGGTTCCGCCTCCCCGCCGGGGTCGTCTACCTCGACGGCAACTCGCTCGGAGCCCTCCCGGCCGGCGTCGCCGAGGCGGTCGCCGACGTCGTCCACCGCCAGTGGGGCAACCGCCTCATCGAGAGCTGGAACGAGGCCGGCTGGTGGGACGCCCCCACCCGGGTCGGGGACCGCATCGGCCGGCTGGTCGGCGCCGCCGACGGCCAGGTCGTCTGCACCGACTCGACGACGGTCAACCTCTACAAGGCGGTCGTCGGGGCAGGGCGGATGCGACCGGGCCGCCGGGTCGTCCTCACCGACCCCGCATCCTTCCCCACGGACCTCTATGTCACCGACGCGGCGGCACGGGCCGAGGGCCTCGTCGTCGAGCGGGTCGCGCCACCGGACGCACCGGCCCGGATCGCCGAGCTCGGCACCGACCTCGCCCTCGCCTCCTACAGCTCGGTCGACTACCGCAGCGGTGAGCTGTGGGACCTCCCCGCCATCACCCGCAGCGCGCACGCGGTCGGCGCCCTCGTCTGCTGGGACCTCTGCCACTCCGCCGGCGTCCTCGAGGTCGACCTCGACGCCCACGAGGTCGACCTCGCCGTCGGCTGTGGGTACAAGTACCTCAACGGCGGCCCCGGCGCCCCCGCCTTCCTCTACGTCGCGCACCGCCACCAGGCCGATCTCGACCAGCCGCTCGCCGGGTGGAACGGGCACGCGACCCCCTTCGCCATGGCGCCCGACTACGTGCCCGCTCCCGGGATCACCCGGGCCCGGGTCGGCACCCCTCCCCTGCTCTCGATGCTCGCCCTCGAGGCCGCCCTGGCCGCCTACGACGGCGAGTCGGTGGCCGCGCTGCGCGCGCGGTCCCTCTCCCTCACGGGGTTCTTCGTCGACTGCGTCGACGCCCTCCTTCCCGGGACGGAGGTGCTCACCCCGCGCGACCCCGCCCGTCGCGGGTCGCAGGTGAGCCTGCGCCACCCCGAGGCCTACGCCGTCGTCCAGGCCCTCATCGCCCGCGGCGTCGTCGGCGACTTCCGCGAGCCCGACGTCGTGCGGCTCGGCTTCGCACCGATGTACCTGACGCACGCCGACGTGCTGCGCGCCGCGGAGCACCTCCACGAGGTCGTCACCCACGAGGAGTACGCGCGCCCGGAGCACCGGACGCGGGCCACCGTCACCTGACCACCGTCACCTGACCCCACCGTGGCACCGCCGGACGCCCCCCTCGGTACGGTCGAGCCGTGACCCGTCGCGCGCTGCGGGACCGGCTCGGCGACCTCGTTCCCGGGGCGATGCTGCTGCGCCGCTACGAGCGAGGGTGGCTGCGCCTCGACCTCGTGGCCGGCGCGACCGTGGGAGCGATGCTCGTCCCGCAGTCGATGGCCTACGCCGAGCTGGCCGGGATGCCGCCGGAGTACGGCTTCTACGCGGTGCTCCTGCCGCTGGTCGTCTACGCCGTGGTCGGCAGCAGCCGGCACTTGGGTGTGGGTCCCGAGCCCGGGACGGCCATCCTGGCCGCCACGGGGGTCGGCGCCATCGCCGGCGGCGACCCGGGCCGCTACCTCGCGCTCATGGCCGGCCTCGCGCTGGTCGTCGGCGCACTGGCCCTGGTCGCCTGGGCGGCGCGAATGGGGTTCATCGCCTCCGTGCTGTCCAAGCCGGTTCTCGTCGGCTACATCACGGGGGTCGGGCTCACCCTGCTCAGCAGCCAGATCGCCGCGTTCACCGGTGTGCCGATCGAGGCCGACCGGTTCTTCCCCCGGGTGCTCGAGCTGCTCGGCAGTCTCGACGAGCTCGACCCCGCGACCCTGGCCGTCGGCGTGACCTCGCTGGCCCTGGTGCTCGGAGTGCGCCGCTGGGCACCGGCCGTGCCGGGCGCGCTCGTGGCCGTCGGCCTGGCCACCCTGGTCGTGTGGCTCCTTCCCGGCACCGAACCGGCGGTGCCGGTGGTCGGCCCGATCCCCGAGGGCCTGCCCGCGCTCGGCCTGCCCGACATCACCGGGGACGACCTCGTGCGGCTGGTGCCGGTGGCCGCAGGCATCCTCCTCGTCGGGTTCACCGACAACGTGCTCACCGCCCGGTCGATCGCCACCAGGCAGGGCTACCGCATCGACCCGAACCAGGAGCTGCTCGCCCTCGGGCTCACCAACCTCTCGGCCGGGGCCTGCCACGGCTTCCCCGTCTCCTCCAGCGCCAGCCGGACCGCCGTGCCGGCATCACTCGGCAGCCGCACGCAGCTCGTGTCCCTCGTCGCGGCATCCCTCGTCGCGGCGACGCTGCTCGTGCTGGCCCCGGTCCTCGCGCAGATCCCCGGGGCCGCGCTGGCCGCCGTGATCGTCGCCGCGGCGCTGGCGATCATCGACGTGCCGGGGTACCGCGCGCTGTGGCGGGTCAGCCGGCAGGAGGCCGCCCTGGCGGTCGTGGCGGCGCTCGGCGTTGTGCTCGTCGACGTGCTCGTGGGCGTGCTGCTCGCCGTCACCCTGTCCGTCGTCGTGGCGCTGGGGCGCATCGCCCGGCCGCACGACGCCGTGCTCGGCGACCGCCCTGACGTCGACGGCTGGGTCGAGGTCGACGCGCACCCCGGGGCGCGCACCGAGCCGGGCCTGCTCGTCTACCGCTTCGACGCCCCGCTGTTCTTCCTCAACACCGAGCGGTTCCGGGTGCGTGTCCTCGAGGCGCTCGAGGCCAACCCCGGCCGGGAGGACTGGCTCGTGCTCGACTTCGAGGGCATCGGTGACCTCGACGCCTCGGCGCTCGACGGGCTCGCCGAGCTGCTCGGGCAGCTCGAGGCGACCGGCCCGGGCGTCGTGGCGGTCGCCCGGGCCAACCGGGCCGTGGTGCAGCGGCTGCGCCGGGTCGGCCTGCTCGAGCCGGAGGGACCGCTGCGCGACTACCCCACGATCAACGCCGCGGTGCGCGACTTCCGTCGGGCGCGCGCCGAGGGTTGACCTCAGGCAGGGACGTGGGTGAAGAGCACCGTCCGGACGGCGGTCCTCACCAGCCGCGCTCGGCGAGCCGGTGCGGCTGGGGGATCTCGTCGACGTTGATGCCGACCATCGCCTCGCCGAGGCCCCGGGACACCTTGGCGATGACGTCCGGGTCGTCGTAGAACGTCGTCGCCTTGACGATCGCCTCGGCGCGCTGGGCCGGGTTGCCCGACTTGAAGATGCCCGAGCCGACGAACACGCCCTCGGCGCCGAGCTGCATCATCATCGCGGCGTCGGCGGGCGTCGCGATGCCACCGGCCGTGAAGAGGACGACGGGCAGCTTGCCGGTCTCGGCGACCTCCTTGACGAGGTCGTACGGGGCCTGGAGCTCCTTGGCGGCCACGTAGAGCTCGTCGGGGCTCATCGTGCGCAGCCGGTTGATCTCGGCCCGCATCGCCCGCATGTGGGTCGTCGCGTTCGAGACGTCGCCCGTCCCGGCCTCGCCCTTGGACCGGATCATCGCCGCGCCCTCGGTGATGCGGCGCAGCGCCTCGCCCAGGTTCGTCGCGCCGCACACGAACGGCACGGTGAAGGCCCACTTGTCGATGTGGTTGGCGTAGTCGGCCGGGGTGAGCACCTCGGACTCGTCGACGTAGTCGACACCGAGGCTCTGGAGCACCTGCGCCTCGACGAAGTGACCGATCCGGGCCTTGGCCATGACCGGGATGGAGACGGTCTCGATGATGCTCTCGATCATGTCCGGGTCGCTCATCCGGGACACCCCGCCCTGGGCGCGGATGTCGGCCGGCACCCGCTCGAGTGCCATGACGGCGACCGCGCCGGCGTCCTCGGCGATCCTGGCCTGCTCGGCGGTGACGACGTCCATGATGACCCCGCCCTTGAGCATCTCGGCCATGCCGCGCTTGACGCGCGTCGTACCGGTCGTCGGGGCGTTCTGCTGCTCGCTCATGCCGGAGATTCTAGGTCCGCCGCGGACCCTCCCCGACCACCGCTCAGCGCGCGAGCGCCTCCGGCACGTCGTCGTCGAACTCGACCCGCTCGGGGAGGGCGGCGTAGCCGGCCAGCCGGAACCACCGGACGACCCACTTGCCACGCACTCGGCGCACCTCCGTCACGGCGTCGTTGTGGAAGCGGCGGGCCAGGCGCACCCGCATCCCGCTCGCCGCGATGCGCTCGAGGGCGTCGTCGACGAGCTCGTCCTCGCGGGCCCGCAGGCCGTCGACGACCTCGCCGGTGAGCGCCGCCGCCAGGGCCGAGGTCAGGCCGCTCTCGACGACCTCGCGGCCGCCGAAGTGCTGGCCGTCGAGGAGGTCCTCCGCGACGGGGTGCTCGGTGGTGCGCTCGATCGACTCGGTCGCGGCGTCCGCGAGGAGCAGGGCGCTCGCCGGGTCGAGGGCACCGGAGTTGGCGAGCTCGAGGGTGGCCTCCGCACGCCGGACGAGCTGGGCGTCGAGGGCCGACATCGCCCCCTCCACCTTGGCGTGCAACCGGTCCAGGCGGGCCGCCGAGTACGACAGGTACCACGCGACCCCGACGACGAGGAGGACGACGAAGCTGACGAGCTGGAGGACGTCGACGTCGATGCTCACGCTGACCCCGTCCCGGGCACGCCGCGCACCAGCCGTCCCCACAGCCCGGTCTGCGGCGGCGACCCCGGCTCGCCCCGGGCGCCCGCGATGACCGTCTCGTAGACGGCGAGGACCTGGGTGGCCACGACCGACCAGTCGAACGCGCGGGCGCGCTCCAACCCCGTGACCCGCAGCGCCTCTCGTCGCGCACGGTCGTCGAGGAGCCCGGTGACGGCGCCCGCGAGCTCGTTCGCGGACCCGGTGCGGAAGAGGATGCCCGTCCGCCCTCCGTCGAGGACGTCGGTGAAGGCGGGCAGGTCGGAGGCGATGACGGGGGCGCCCGAGGCCATCGCCTCCACGAGGACGATCCCGAAGCTCTCGCCCCCGAGGTGGGGTGCGAGGTAGGCGTCGACGGAGCTGAGCAGCGCCGCCTTGTCGGCCTCGGAGACCACCCCGAGCACCTCCGTCGCGGCGACGGCCTGCGGCGTGGCGTCCTTGAGCAGCACCGACGCGTCCCCCGGCCCCGCGACGAGCAGGCGCGCCCCCGGGTGCGTCTCGAGCACGTCCGCCATCGCGCGCAGGGCGACCCCGAGGCCCTTGCGCGGCTCGTCGACGCGGCCGAGGAAGGCGAGCGTGGGGGCCGCCGGCGTCCCGGTCCACTCCGGGCGGGCGGGCGCCTCCGCGAACCGGTCGACGTGCACGCCGTTCGGGATGATGTAGGACTCGGCGCGCAGGTAGCGCCGCATGCTCGCGCGGGCCTCCTCCGAGACGGCGATGCGGCCGCGGATCTTCTCCAGCGAGGGACGCAGCAGCGGGTGGGCCGCCTGGAGCGCCCTGGACTTGATGAGCGAGGAGTGGAACGTCGCGACGACCGGCTCGTCGGTCGAGGCCCACAGCGCCATGAGCGCCGTCGAGGGGTTGATCGGCTCGTGGAGGTGGAGCACGTCGAAGCCGCCCGCCTCGAGCCACCGGGTGACCCGCGCCGAGGTCACCGGCCCGAAGGTGAGCCGGGCGACGGAGCCGTTGTAGCGCACCGGTACGGGCCGGCCGGAGGACGTGACGTAGGGGGGGAGGTCGTCCTCCCGGTCGGCGGGCGCGAGGACCTCGACGTCGTGGCCCTCCGCGAGGAAGTGCTCGGCGAGGTCGCGGACGTGGAACTGCACGCCGCCCGGGACGTCCCAGGCGTACGGGCAGACCATCCCGATCCTCACGACGAGACCCCCTGGGCCGCCAGCCGCGCCGGGTCGAGGTCCTCGAGGAAGACCCGCTGGAGCATGTGCCAGTCGGCGGTGTGCTCGCGGACCGCGGCGCCGAGCACGTCGGCACACGCCTGCGTCATCGCCAGCGCCTTCTCGCGCGTGGTGCCGGACGTCGGCACCTCGACGGCGGGGTGGAAGGTCACGACGATGCCCCAGCCGCCACCCGGCCGCCGCTCGTGCCGGATGGAGACCGGGTGCAGGGGGCGGCGCTCGGCGAGGGCGAGGGCGGCCGGGCCGGCCGCCATCCGCGCCGGGTACCCGCAGAAGTCGACCTCGACCCCGCGGGCGGTGAGGTCGCGGTCGGCGAGCAGCGGGATGATGCCGGGCCGCCGGGTCGCCTTGCGCAGCTCGGAGAAGACGTCCGGGCCACCGGTGAGCGGGAGGATCGTCATCCCGAGGCCGGTCCGGAAGGCGAGGAACTCCTCGAAGACCTCCTCCGGCTCGAGCCGCTCGGCGACCGTCGTCACCGGGCCCAGGTGCACCGTGCCCCAGGCCCCGGCGAGGTCCCAGTTGCCGAGGTGGCCGAGGAAGGCGACGACCGAGCCACCGCCGGCGATCACCTCGCGGATCGGTCCGTCGCCCTCCGCCCTGACGCGCTCGGCGAGGTCGTCCGGCCCGAGGTCGGGGAGGCGGAACGCCTCGCAGTAGTAACGCAGGTAGCGCCGCATCCCCTCGCGGACCAGCGCGTGGAGGGCGGCGTCGTCGAGCTCGGGACGCACGCGGGCGTAGTTGGCCCGCATCCGCTCGGCCCCGCCCCGGGCCACGGTGAGGTCGGCGACCGCGTCGAAGAGGGCGTAGGCGGCACGCTCGGGCATCCGGCGCACGGCGGCCCACCCGATCCGGTGGCCCGCGAGAGTGGCCCGGTCGGCGAGCCTGCGCGGCAGCCGGCTCACGTCGCGCCCAGCGCCTGCCGGCGCACCTCGAGGATCCGCTGGACGACGGTGACGAGGCTGGCGAGGGCGAGCAGGGCGAGCACCGTGCCGAGGACGACCGTCGGCAGCGAGAAGAGGCCGGTGAGGCCGGTGGCGACGAGGACGACGACGAGCCGGTCGGCCCGCTCCGCGATCCCGACGTTCGCCGTCATCCCGAGGCCCTCGGCGCGGGCCTTCGCGTACGACACGACGCTGCCGAGGATGAGGCAGGCGAG
>DASSQJ010000096.1:0-4459 GCA_035702545.1 Phycicoccus sp. | reverse complement strand
TGATGATCCCGAACGAGTTCGGACCGACGACGCGCATCCCCGACCCACGCGCCCGGCGCACGAGCTCGGCCTGGAGCGCCGCGCCCTCGGGACCCTCCTCGGCGAAGCCGGAGGAGACGACGAGCAGGGCCTTGACCCCGGCCTCGGCGCACTCGTCGACGACCTCGAGGACCCGGTCCGCGGGCACCGCGACGACGGCGAGGTCGACGGGCTCGGGGATGGCGCCCACGGACGGGTACGCCGTGCGCCGGCGCAGCCGCTTGACGTGCGGGTTCACCGGGTGGACCGGGCCGGTGAAGCCCGCGGCGAGGAGCCGCTCGAGCAGCTGCGAGCCGATGGACTCCTCACGGCGGCTCGCCCCGATGACGGCGATGCTCCGCGGGTGGAGCAGCGCGTGCATGCTGCGGGCCTCGGCGCGGTGCTCCCGCGACATCGCGACCGCCTTGGACCGGTCGGTCGGCTCGATGTCGAAGCCGACCTCGACGACGCCGTCCTCGATGTGCCGGCGCACCTCGTAGCCGGCGTCGGAGAAGACGGCGAGCATCTTCCGGTTCTGCGGGAGCACCTCGGCGGTGAAGCGGGTGATCCCGAGCTCCTGGGCGATCGCCGCCAGGTGCTCGAGGAGGACCGACCCGATCCCCTTGCCCTGGTAGAGGTCGCTGATGTTGAAGGCGACCTCGGCGCTGTGGTCGTCGATCCGGTCGTAGCGGCCGATGCCGATGATGTCCTCGCGCATCGTCGCGACGAGGGCGACCCGGTCGGTGTAGTCGACGTGGGTGAACCGGTGCACGTCGGCGTCGCTGAGCATCCGGATCGGCGCGAAGAACCGGAGGTAGATCGACTCCTCGGACTGCGCGGCGTGGAAGCGCCGGAGGCCGTCGGCGTCGTCGGGGCGGATCGGGCGGACGTGGGCGACCGTGCCGTCGCGCAGCACGACGTCGGCCTCCCACTCGACCGGGTAGCCCGGTGGGAGCGGCTCCGCCTCCTCCATGCGGCACATCCTGCCACCCCCGTCGACGGCGCCCTGCGGGCCGGGAAGACTGCGGGCGTGGACCTCGAGCAGCTCGTCAGGCGCCGGCGGATGGTGCGCCGCTTCGACCCCGACCGCCCCGTCGACCCCGGGGTGGTCCGGCGCCTCGTCGCCCTGGGGGTCCGCGCGCCGAGCGCCGGCTTCAGCCAGGGCTGGGACTTCGTCGCGCTGCTGGAGGACGCCGACCGGGCCGCCTTCTGGGCGGCCGCCTCCGAGCCGAGCCCCGGGGACGCGTGGTGGCGCGGGGTGTCAGCAGCGCCCGCGCTGCTCGTCTGCTGCTCCGACCCCGAGACCTACCTCGACCGCTACGCCGAGCCCGACAAGGGGTGGACCGACCGGTCCCTCGAGCACTGGCCGGTTCCGTACTGGGACACCGACGTCGCCATGGCGGCGATGATCGTCCTCCTCGGCGCGGAGGAGGCCGGACTGGGGGCGCTCTTCTTCGGGGTGCCGGCCGGACGGCACGACGCTGTCAAGGCGGCCCTCGGCATCCCCCCGCCCCGTCGGGTCGTCGGCGTCGTCGCCCTCGGTCACGAGGCGCGGCGCACGTCGGGCTCGGCGGCCACCCGCGCGCGCCGGCCGCTGGACGAGGTCCTCCACTACGGCCGGTTCGGAGTGTCGTGGCGACCGGCTCCCGGGCGTTTGTGAGGATGGTGCCGATCCCCGCCGCGGCGACCCCGCGGCCCCGCCCGACGCACACCGGAGCAGCACCTCCCCCATGGCCACCCGCACCAGCCCCCCGCCGCCCGAGGACGACCTCGGCCGGATCGTCGACATCGACGTCGAGGAGGAGATGCGTTCGGCGTTCCTCGAGTACAGCTACAGCGTCATCTACTCCCGGGCGCTGCCCGACGCGCGCGACGGCCTGAAGCCGGTCCAGCGGCGCATCCTCTACGGGATGTCCGAGCTGGGACTGCGCCCGGACCGTCCGCACGTGAAGTCCAGCCGGGTCGTCGGCGAGGTGATGGGCAAGTACCACCCGCACGGCGACCAGGCGATCTACGACGCCCTCGTCCGGCTCGCCCAGCCGTGGACGATGCGCCTGCCGCTCGTCGACGGCCACGGCAACTTCGGCTCCCTCGACGACGGCCCGGCCGCGTCCCGGTACACCGAGGCCCGGATGGCCCCGGCGGCCCTGCTCATGGTGACGAGCCTGGACGAGGAGACCGTCGACTTCGTCCCGAACTACGACGACTCGATGACCCAGCCGGGCGTCCTGCCGGCGGCCTTCCCCAACCTCCTCGTCAACGGGGCCAGCGGCATCGCCGTCGGCATGGCGACGAACATGCCCCCGCACAACCTCGTCGAGGTCATCGGCGCCGCGCGCCACCTCATCGACCACCCCGACTGCTCCCTCGACGACCTCATGCGCTTCGTCCCCGGCCCCGACCTGCCCGGTGGTGGGCGGATCGTCGGGCTCGAGGGCGTCCGCGACGCCTACCTCACCGGGCGGGGCAGCTTCCGCACCCGGGCCACCGCCCGGGTCGAGAAGCTCACGCCGCGCCGGATGGGGATCGTCGTCACCGAGCTGCCCTACCTCATCGGGCCGGAGAAGGTCATCGAGCGGGTCAAGACGCTCGTGCAGTCCAAGAAGCTCCAGGGCATCTCCGACGTCAAGGACCTCACCGACCGCAAGCACGGCCTGCGGCTGGTCTTCGAGGTCAAGAACGGCTTCAACCCCGACGCCGTCCTCGAGCAGCTCTACAAGCTCACCCCGATGGAGGACTCCTTCGGGATCAACAACGTCGCGCTCGTCGACGGCCAGCCGCGGACCCTCGGCCTGAAGGACCTGCTGCGGACCTACGTCGGCTTCCGGATCGAGGTCGTCCGGCGCCGCACCGAGTACCGCCTCGGCCGCCGGCGGAACCGGCTCCACCTCGTCGAGGGCCTGCTCATCGCCATCGTCGACATCGACGAGGTCATCCAGCTCATCCGCTCCAGCGACGACGCGGCGGCCGCCAAGGCCCGGCTCATCTCCGTCTTCGACCTCTCCGACGCCCAGGCCGAGTACATCCTCGAGCTCCAGCTGCGCCGGCTCACCCGGTTCTCCCGGATCGAGCTCGAGAAGGAGCGCGACGAGCTCCAGCGCCAGATCGAGGAGCTCGAGGCCATCCTCGGGGACGAGAAGCTGTTGCACCGCACCGTCTCGCGCGAGCTCGCCGACGTCGCCAAGGCGCACGGCACCCCCCGGCGCACCGTGCTCCTCGAGTCGGCGGGGACCCCTGCGACGTCGGTGACCCCGCTCGAGGTCGCCGACGACCCGTGCTGGGTCCTGCTCTCCTCGACCGGGCTGCTCGCCCGGACCTCCGACGCGCAGCCGGTGCCCGCGGAAGGCCCACGAGCCAAGCACGACGCCGTCGTCGGCGCGGTCCGGACGACGGCACGCGGGGAGTTCGGCCTCGTGACCTCGCGCGGGCGGATGATCCGGATGTCGGCGCTCGAGCTCCCCGCGCTCCCACCGCTCGGGGGCGCGCCCGGCCTGTCCGGGGGCGCACCGCTCGCCGTCTTCGTCGACCTGCCCCGCGGCGAGGAGCCGCTCACCATCGCCTCCCTCGCCGCCGACGGCCCCGGCATCGCGCTGGGGACCAGGCAGGGGGTCGTCAAGCGCGTGACGACCGACTACCCGGCCCGCAGCGACTGGGAGATCGTCTCGCTCAAGGACGGCGACTCCGTCGTCGGGGCGGCCGAGCTGCGCGACGGGTCCGAGGACCTCGTCTTCGTGACGAGCGACGCCCAGCTCCTCCGCTTCCCCGCCTCCGCCGTCCGCCCCCAGGGCCGGGGCGCCGGCGGGATGGCGGGCATCCGCCTCTCCCCTGGCGCGAGCGTCGTCTTCTTCGGTGCCGTCGACCCCGCCGCCGACAACGTCGTCGTCACCTCGGCCGGGAGCGCCGACGCGCTCCCCGGCACCCAGCCCGGTTCGCTCAAGGTCGCGCCCTACGGCGAGTACCCGGCGAAGGGCCGGGCCACCGGCGGCGTCCGGGCCCACCGGTTCCTCCGCGGCGAGGACGCCCTCGTCCTCGCCTGGGTGGGGGCCACGCCCGCGCGGCCCTCCGGCGCAGGAGGCGTCGCGCTCGAGCTGCCGCCCGCCGCTGGGAAGCGAGACGGCTCGGGGACGCCCTACCCCGCGGTTGTCGCAGGCATCGGCTCGCCCGTCCGCTGACGCGTCCTGGACGCAGATCACGCCCGCGTTACTCAATCGTTACCGCGACGCGTCGGACGGACCGTTGCGCTCGGTGTGTAAGCGCTTTTACGTTTGGTCGCGGTTCCCCTCATCGCCGAGGCTCCCCCGCCTCGGCGCGACCACAGTGAAATGGAGGCGGGCAATGGCCCATCACTCGAAGCGTCGGATCGCGGCGCTGACAGGAGTCGTGGCGGTGGCCCTCACCGCGACGGCGTGCAGTTCCAACAGCGGCGGCGGGAGCGGCGACG
>DASSQJ010000095.1:0-2226 GCA_035702545.1 Phycicoccus sp. | reverse complement strand
GCACGACGACGGAGACGACGGTCAGGGCGACCACCGAGAGGGCGTACGCGGTCCAGCGCTGGTCGGTGCGGGAGTCGACGCCGACGACGCGGTAGATCGCCCGCTCGAGCCGCCAGTCCTCGTCGTCGGTGAAGACGCGGTGGAGGTACGTGCCCAGCGGCACGTGGGCCAGGGCGAGGAGCACCGCCAGGGTGAGGACGGCGGCGCCGGTGACGAGGACCGGGTTCACGGCAGCACGTCAGAACCGGTCCGGGCGCACGAGCGCGTAGAGCAGGTAGACGACGAGGGCCAGGCCCAGGACCGCGGCCACGATGTACTCCCACACGCCTCCAGCGGACCACCCCGCCGGAGCCGTCCCCGCTGCGGTGACGTGCCGTTGACGCGTCTTGACGGGGTCTTGACGAGCCGGTCAGGCCTGCCCCAGCGCGCCTGATGCCAGGAGCGCCTCGACCTCGACCGGGTCGAAGCCGTGCTCGACGAGGTACCGGCGGGTGTCCGCGCCCGGGGTCGGCTCGCGGCCCGGCGGGAGCGAAGGCGTCGCGGAGAGCCGCGGTGGGGTCACCGGGACGTGCCCCGCCCCGAACGGAGCGAAGCTCCCCCGGGCCACCGCGTGCGGGTGGTGGGGCGCCTCGGCGAGGGAGAGGACCGGGGCGACGCACGCGTCGGTGCCGGCGAACACCTCCGCCCACTCGTCGCGGGTCCTGCGGCGGAACACCGCGGCGAACGCCTCGCGCTGGGCCGGCCACGTCGACGGGTCGTACTGCTCGCCGAGCGGCCCGACGCCGAGGACCTCGACGAGCTCGGCCCAGAACTGCGGCTCGAGCGCCCCGACGGCGACGAACCGGCCGTCGGCGCACTCGTACACGCCGTAGAAGGGGGCCGCGCCGTCGAGGAGGTTGGCCTCCCGCTCGTCGCGCCACAGCCCGGTGGCGAGCATCCCGTGGACGGTCGACAGCAGGTGGGCCGCACCCTCGGCCATCGCGGCGTCCACGACCTGCCCCCGGCCGGTCGTGGCACGGGCGACGAGGGCGGCGAGGACGCCGGTGACGAGGTACATCGAGCCCCCGCCGAAGTCGCCGAGCACGGGGACCGGCGTGACCGGCCGCTCCCGGGGACCGAGGGCGTGCAGCGACCCCGAGACGGCGGCGTAGGTGATGTCGTGTCCGGCGCGCTGTGCCAGCGGGCCGTCCTGGCCCCATCCGGTCATCCGGGCGTGGACGAGCCGCGGGTTGCGGGCGAGGCACTCGTCGGGGCCGAGGCCGAGCCGCTCGGCGACGCCGGGCCGGAAGCCCTCGAGGAGGACATCGGCGGCGTCGACGAGCCGGCGCACGACCGCGAGCCCGTCCGCGTGCTTGAGGTCGGCCGCCACGCTCGGCCGCGAGCGCCGGAGCCCGCCCGCGAGGGCGAGCGGGTTGGTCTCCCCGGGACGGTCGATGCGGACCACGTCCGCGCCGAGCTCGGCGAGCACCATGCCCGCGAAGGGGACCGGCCCGATGCCGCCGAGCTCGACGACCCGGATGCCGGCCAGCGCCCCGGTCACCGGGCGGCGGGCACGAGCTCGCGCAGCCCGGGGAGCACCTGCTCGGCGAAGGTCGAGAGGAACCGCTCCTGGTCGTGGCCGGGGCCGTGGACGACGAGGTGGTCGAAGCCGAGTTCGGTGTACACCCGCATCGCCGCGACGACGTCCTCGGGGTCGGAGGCGACGATCCACCGCTTCGCCACCTGCTCGATCGGCAGCTCGTCGGCGGCCCGCTCCATCTCGGCCGGGGAGTGGATGCTGTGCTTCTGCTCCGGGGTCAGCGACAGCGGGGCCCAGAACCGGGTGTTCGCCACCGCCTGCTCGGGATCGGGGTCCCAGGAGACCTTGACCTCGATCATCCGGTCGATGGCGTCCCGGGGGCGGCCGGCGGCGTCGAGGCCCTCGTCGACGGCGGGGACGAGCTTGTCCTCGTAGAGCTCGCGGCCCTTGCCCGAGGTGCAGATGAACCCGTCGGCGCGACGACCTGCGTACCGGGCGACCATCGGCCCCCCGGCGGCGACGTAGACCGGGACCGGCTGCTCGGGCCGGTCGTAGACGGCGGCGTCCTCGGTGCGGAAGTACTCGCCCTCGAACGTCACGCGGTCCTCGGTCCAGAGCCGGCGCATGAGGTCGACGGCCTCACGGAGCCGGCCGAACCGCTCCTTGAACTCGGGCCACTCCCCCTCGTCGACCGAGCCGACGGCAAC
>DASSQJ010000094.1:0-15073 GCA_035702545.1 Phycicoccus sp. | reverse complement strand
TACGAGGTCACCGAGGGCGAGGTCCTGCTCGATGGCGAGAGCATCCTAGACCTGGAGCCGGACGAGCGCGCCCACATCGGCCTCTTCCTCGCCTTCCAGTACCCGACGTCGATCCCCGGCGTCAGCCTGGCGAACTTCCTTCGCCTCAGCCTGAAGTCGGTCCGCGGCGGCGAAGTGCCGCCGGGCCAGTTTCGCCGACTCGTCCGCGAAAAGCTCGCGCTCCTGAAGATGGACGACTCGTTCCTCTCGCGCTACGTCAACGAGGGGTTCTCCGGCGGCGAGAAGAAGCGCCACGAGATCCTCCAGATGGAGCTGCTCCGGCCGAAGATCGCCATCCTCGACGAGACCGACTCGGGCCTCGACGTCGACGCCCTGCGCGTCGTCTCCGAGGGCGTCAACCGCGCCAAGGAGACCACCGGCGCCGGCGTCCTCCTCATCACCCACTACACGCGCATCCTCCGCTACATCCAGCCGGACTTCGTCCACGTCTTCGTCGACGGCCGGATCGCCGAGGAGGGTGGACCCGAGCTCGCCGAGCGCCTCGAGGCCGAGGGCTACGACCGGTTCACCGCCGCGGGAGCCGGAGCCTGAGATGACCGCCGCCCCCTTCACCGACGAGGAGCTGGCCCGCATCCGGGCCGACTTCCCGATCCTGTCGCGCACCGTGCGCGGGGGGCGCCCACTCGTCTACCTCGACTCGGGCGCGACCTCGCACAAGCCGCGCCGGGTCCTCGACGCCGAGCGGTGGTTCTACGAGACCGTCAACGCGGCGGTCCACCGCGGGGCGCACCAGCTCTCCGAGGAGGGCACCGACGCCTACGAGGCGGCCCGCGCCACCATCGCCCGCTTCATCGGCGCCGGCCCGTCGGAGCTCGTCTTCACCCGCAACGCCACGGAGGCGCTCAACCTCGTCGCGTACGCCTTCACCAACGGCACGTACGGCGGCGGGGGCGGCCGGGGCGACCGCTTCTCGCTGCGCCCGGGCGACGAGGTCCTCGTCACCGAGATGGAGCACCACGCGAACCTCATCCCGTGGCAGGAGGCCTGCCGTCGCACCGGCGCGACGCTGCGGTGGGTTCCCGTCACCGAGGACGGCCGGCTCGACCTCACCGACCTCGACTCGCTCCTCACCGAGCGGACCAAGGTCTTCGCGTTCACCCACGTCTCGAACGTGCTCGGCACGATCACGCCGGTCCGCGAGCTCGCTGACCGGGCCCGGGCCGTCGGGGCCCTGACCGTCCTCGACGCCTGCCAGTCGGTGCCGCACCTGCCCGTCGACGTCGCCGACCTCGGCATCGACCTCCTCGCGTTCTCCGGGCACAAGATGTTCGGCCCGCTCGGGGTCGGCGCCCTGTGGGGGCGGCCCGAGCTGCTCGACGAGATGCCCGTGTTCCTCACCGGTGGCTCGATGATCGAGACGGTGACGATGGAGTCGGCGACCTACGCCCCCGTGCCGCAGAAGTTCGAGGCCGGCGTGCCCGTCGCGGCCCAGGCCGTGGGCCTGGCCGCCGCGGCCGACTACCTCACCGAGCTGGGCCTCGACCGGGTGCACGCCCACGAGCAGGCGCTGACCCGCCGGCTGCTCACCGGCCTCCACGAACGCCCGTGGGTGCGGATCCTCGGGCCCTCCGACCTCGCCGAGCGCGGCGGGGCCGTCGCCTTCGCCGTCGACGGGGTCCACGCCCACGACGTCGGGCAGGTGCTCGACGACCACGGGGTGGCCGTGCGGGTCGGGCACCACTGCGCGTGGCCGCTGCACCGGGCCCTGCACGTGCCCGCGAGCACCCGGGCGAGCTTCGCCGCCTACACGACGCCGGCCGAGGTCGACGCCCTCCTCGAGGCCCTCGACCACGTCCCGGCGGTGTTCGGGATGGAGGTGCCGGCCTGATGGACCTCTACCAGGAGCTCATCCTCGAGCACTACAAACGCCCGGTCCGGGCCGGCCTGCGCGAGCCGTTCGACGCCGAGGTCCACCACGTGAACCCGACGTGTGGCGACGAGGTGACCCTGCGCGTCCACCTGACCGGAGAGGGCGACGCCGCCGTCGTCGACGACATCTCCTACGACGCGATGGGCTGCTCGATCAGCGTGGCCGCCGCGTCCATCCTCGCCGAGGAGGTCACCGGGGAGTCGGTGGCCGACGCCCGCGAGACCGTCGAGGCGATGCGCCGGATGCTGACGAGCAAGGGCGAGGACCCCGGCGACGAGGCCGAGATCGGCGACGGCGTCGCCCTCGCCGGCGTCGCCAAGTACCCCGCGCGCGTCAAGTGCGCCCTCCTGTCGTGGATGGCGTTCACCGATGCGCTCCACCAGGCCGAAGGAGCCCACCCGTGACCCACACCGCCACCCCCGCGAACGTCGCCGACGTCGAGGAGGCGCTGCGCGACGTCGTCGACCCCGAGCTCGGCATCAACGTCGTCGACCTCGGGCTCGTCTACGGGATCACCGTCGACCCGCAGAACCACGCCGTCATCGACATGACGCTCACGTCGGCGGCGTGCCCGCTGACCGACGTCATCGAAGACCAGACGGCCGCCAGCCTCGAGGGCGTCGTCGCGTCACACCGCATCAACTGGGTCTGGATGCCGCCGTGGGGCCCGGACAAGATCACCGACGACGGGCGCGAGCAGCTGCGCGCCCTCGGCTTCAACATCTGACCCGGTGGCGAGGCGGGTCGTCGAGGTCGCTCCCGAGCGGTTCGACGGCTGGACGGCGCGGTTCGCCGGGAACAACCCCGACGGCCCGCAGCGGGTCGTCGAGGTCGAGCGCTTCGACCTGGACCCGATCGCGCTTCTCCTCGTCCGGCGCGGCGGCTACGCGGTAGGGGTCGCCCGCGGCGGGCGCCTCCTCCATCACAAGACCGGCAGCCGGTACGTCCAGTCCCGGACTGCTGCCGGCGGCTGGTCCCAGCAGCGCTTCGCCCGGCGTCGGGCCAACCAGGCCGACGAGCTCGTCGACGCCGTGAGGGACCACGCCGTGCGCCTCCTCGCCCGGGCGGCGGTGGAGGGCCTCGTCGCGGGTGGTGACCGCACGCTCGTCGCCGCCGTCCTCGCCGACCCCCGCCTCGCCGCCCTGGCGGCCCTCCCGCGTCGGGAGCTCCCCGACCTGCCGGACCCCCGCCTCGCGGTCCTCGAGCAGGCCGTGACGCGGGGGCGCGCCGTGCGCGTCACCGTCGAGGAGTAGCGACCTCATGCGGGCGGTCGGCTGACCGGTCCGGTCGCGCTCACTCGACGCTCGGCGCCGCGAACGTGTCGCACTGGTTGAGGTCGCCGCCCTGGTAGCCGGTGGTGAACCACTTCTGGCGTGCCTGCGCCGACCCGTGCGTCCACGTCTCCGGGGTGACCCGGCCCTGGGTCGCCTGCTGGATGCGGTCGTCGCCCACCGACGCCGCGGCGGAGAGCGCGTCCTGGATGTCCTGGTCGGTGAGCGGCTTGAGAAAGGGCCGTCCGCTGGCGTCCTTCGTCGTGCTCGCGTGGTTGGCCCAGACGCCGGCGAGGCAGTCGGCCATCAGCTCCGTCCGCACCGAGCCGGACTGCGCCCCCTGCGGGTCCTGCTGCGAGCGGCCGAGGAGACCGAGCTGGTCCTGGAGCGCGTGGCCGTACTCGTGGGCGACGACGTACTCCTGGGCGAGCGGCCCCCCGCTGCTGCCGAACTGCTGCTCGAGGACGTCGAAGAAGCTCGCGTCGATGTAGACCTGCTTGTCGAGCGGGCAGTAGAAGGGCCCGACCTGGTTGCTCGCCGTGCCGCACGCCGACTGCTCGGTGCCGCTGTAGAGCACGGTCTGGGTCGGCTGCCACTGGCGCTTGTAGCGGACCAGCTCGTCGGTCCAGAAGGCCTGTACCGAGTTCACGGTCCCGATGACCCGGCACTCGACACTGGCGTTGGCGTCCGCCCCGGACTTGCACTGGGCGAACGCCGCACCGTCCTGCTGACCCCCGGGCTGCACCTGGCCCTGGTCGGCGGGAGTCGTCCCGCCGGTGGGGATGTCGGAGGGGTTGATCCCGAAGATCATCGCGATGACGAGGATGATGAGGCCGCCGATGCCGCCCCCGACGACGAGCCCGCCCGGTGCACCGCCACCGCCACCACCACCGGATCGCACCTGCGAGGTGTCCAGCTGGACGTTGTCGTTGAAGCTCACTGGTGCCGCCTAACGTGCTCGCCGTCCCGGAGGGTCTCCGGTCGCACCTAGACTAGGGCGAGCACCGGCGGACGGGGCGGCTCGTGGCCCCCGTTCGACGCGCCGACCCCCGACCGAAGGACCCTCCGTGATCACCGCTGCCTCCGTCGAGCTGCGTGCGGGCTCCCGCCTGCTCCTCGAGGGCGCCACCTTCCGCGTCGCCCCCGGCGACCGGATCGGTCTCGTCGGGCGTAACGGCGCGGGCAAGACGACCCTGACCAAGGCCCTCGCGGGGGTGACCCAGCCGGCCGCGGGGACCATCACCCGCAGCGGCGACGTGGGCTACCTGCCGCAGGACCCCCGCACCGGAGACCTGCACGTGAGCGCCCGCGACCGGGTCCTCTCCGCGCGTGGTCTCGACGCGATCATCCGCGACCTGCGGCGCGCCGAGCACGCAATGGGGGAGGAGTCGGGGGAGCGCCAGGAGCGCGCGATGCGCCGCTACGCACGCCTCGACGCCGAGTTCACCGCCGCCGGGGGCTACGCCGCCGAGTCCGAGGCCGCCCAGATCGCCGCCGCCCTCGGACTCGAGGAGCGGGTCCTCGACCAGCCGCTCGGCACCCTCTCCGGCGGCCAGCGCCGACGGGTCGAGCTGACCCGCATCCTCTTCTCCGGCGCCGAGACGCTCCTCCTCGACGAGCCGACCAACCACCTCGACGCCGACTCCGTCCTCTGGCTCCGCGACCACCTCAAGGGGTACAAGGGCGGGCTCGTCGTCATCTCACACGACGTCGACCTCCTCGACGTCGTCGTCAACAAGGTGTTCCACCTCGACGCCAACCGCGCCGAGCTCGACCAGTACAACCTCGGCTGGACCGCCTACCTCCAGCAGCGGGAGACCGACGAGCGCCGCCGGAAGCGGGAGCGCGCCAACGCCGAGAAGAAGGCCGCGGCGCTCATGGCCCAGGCCGACAAGATGCGGGCCAAGGCGACCAAGACGGTGGCGGCCCAGAACATGGCCCGCCGGGCCGAGCGCCTCCTCGGCGGCCTCGAGGCCGAGCGCGCCCACGACAAGGTCGCCCGGCTCCGGTTCCCGAAGCCGGCGCCGTGCGGGCGCACCCCGCTGCGCGCCTCCGGGCTCTCCCGCTCGTACGGGTCCCAGGAGGTCTTCACCGACGTCGACCTCGCGATCGACCGCGGCTCCCGCGTCGTCGTCCTCGGCCTCAACGGGGCGGGGAAGACGACCCTGCTGCGCCTCCTCGCCGGCGTCGACCGGCCCGACACCGGTCAGGTCGAGCCGGGGCACGGCCTCAAGCTCGGCTACTACGCCCAGGAGCACGAGAACCTCGACGTCACCCGCACCGTCCTCGAGAACATGAAGTCGGCCGCGCCCGACCTCGGGGAGACCGAGGTGCGCAAGGTGCTCGGCTCGTTCCTCTTCAGCGGCGACGACGTCGACAAGCCCGCCGGGGTCCTCTCCGGTGGTGAGAAGACGCGGCTCTCGCTCGCCCTCCTCGTCGTCTCCGCGGCCAACGTGCTGCTCCTCGACGAGCCGACGAACAACCTCGACCCGGCATCCCGCGCGGAGATCCTCGGGGCGCTGCGGACCTACGAGGGGGCGGTCGTCCTCGTCACGCACGACGAGGGGGCCGTCGACGCCCTCGAGCCCGAGCGCATCCTCCTCCTGCCGGACGGGGTCGAGGACCTCTGGGGCGCCGACTACCGCGAGCTCGTCTCGCTCGCCTGACCGGCTCCGGGCTCAGGCCCGCTCGTGGCGCTCCCGCAGGCCGGTGAGCGTGCCGGTGACGAGTCCCTTGATGACCCGCGACCGGACGAAGCCCGGGAGGGGCAGGGGGTGCTCGATGGTCAGCTCGTACGTCGCGATGGTGCCACCGCCGTCGGCCACGGCCCTGAGGTCGCCCTCCTGGGCGGTCTGGAGGCGGCCGCTCTCCATCGTCCAGTGGATGCCGTCGGGACGGTGGGTGTACCGCAGCGTGTAGCGGTCGGTGCCGACGGCGGTGGAGGCCGCGAGTGCCGCGCGCAGGGGCAGGCCGTCCGCATCGGCGTCGAGGACCTCGACCTCCTTGATCTCGGGGATCCAGTCCGGCTGGGTCGCGACGTCGTGGATCGTCGCGAGGACCTGCGCCACGGGTGCCGCGATGCGTTGCTCCGCGCGAGCCGTGTCAGTGGGCACGGTCACCCTCCTCATCGGTGCGGGAGCGCTCCGCGAGCGACTCGAGCAGGTCGATCTCGGTCTCGAACGCGGCGACGAGCCGCTCCGGGTCGGGCACCAGGCCGGCGTCCGTGAGCACGCCGACGCGCACCGTGCCGGCGTACGTGAAGATGCAGACCCCGAGGGTGTGCGTGCCCGATCCCGGCACCCAGCCGAGGACCCCGTCGAGGGGGACTCCGGCCAGCAGGCGCGTCCTGCGCGGCCCCATGACGTTGGTCGTCACGCCGAGCGCCTTGTTCGCGAAGAAGTCGATCACCGGACGGTCGAGCCCGTGGCCCACGAGACCGATGCCGTCCATGAGCATGGTGGTCAGCGGGATCTCCGGCGACTGCTTGAGCCAGTCCATCCGACGCTTGGTCTCCGCGAGGCGGGCGAGCGGGGCGGCGGTGGCGCTCGGGTAGCGCAGGTAGATCAGCGTGAAGCGGTTCCCGAGCCCGGTGGGCAGCGGCTTCCTCAGGTCCCGCAGGTTGACCGGCACCATCGTCATGAGGTCCACCGGCTCGGCGCCGCGTTCGGTGAGATAGGTGCGCAGGGCGCCGGCCATGGCGCTGAGGAGCACGTCGTTGACGGTCGCTCCCGCGAGCCGGCCGATCGCCTTGGGCCCATCGAGCGGGAGGGGGCTGGTCCAGGCGATCCGCTTCGCCGCGCCCGGCTGCCCGGAGACGGGGTTGTCGGGGTTGTGGCCGAGGAGCAGGTCGTCCAGCACCTGCCCGGTGTCGAGCGCCAGGTGGGACGCGTCGCGCCACCCTCCGGGCAGGGCCCATCGCAGCGCCCGGCCGAAGGAGGAGCGAGCCAGCCCGACGGACGAGCGGGCGAGTCCGAGCGCCGAGGCGAGCACCCCGACACCCGAGTCCGCCGGGTCGCCGGTCGGGCGGCTGTCCGTGAACGATGTGCCGTCCTGCGGCACCTCGCTGTCGTCGGTCATCGACAGCAGCACCTGGCCCAGGGCGAGGCCGTCGGCCAGGGAGTGGTGGCTGCGCCAGAGAACCGCCGCACCGGTGCCGTGCCCGTCGAGGAAGTGCACCTCCCACAGCGGGTGGTCGGGGTCGAGCCGGGACGAGATCTGCTCCTCCATGTAGCGCTGCAGGGTGGCGTCGTCGCCGGGAGCGGGAAGCGTCGCCCGGCGCACGTGGCGGGCGAGGTCGAACTGCTCGTCGTCGACCCAGTGCGGCCGGACCCCCGGGAGGTGCGGCGGCTCCACCCGCTGTCGGAACACCCGGTACCGCTCCACCACCCGGGTGCGCAACACGCGGGTGACCTCGTCCCAGTCCGGCACCTCACGCAGGAACATCACCGACTGGATGACCATGAGGTTCTCGGGCCGGTCCATGGCCAGCCAGAGCGCGTCCATCGGGGCGATGGGCCTGCGGTTCGCCACGGACACTCCTTCGTCGGCTCCTGCCCACAGCCTAGGGATGTCCGGGGACGGCGGCGAGCGACTGCGCCGGGCGTCACCCCGCACCGTCGCCGCGCCGTCGCCGCGCCGCCGACCCGCGTCGTGCGGCGGTCGGCTCGCCGGTCAGCCGGGGATGGCGGGGAGCCGTTCCAGGGCGGCCGCGACCGACTGCTGGAGCTCCGCGTCGTCCCACGTGTGGTCGACGAGGTCGCCCCGGAGGTAGGCGTCGTACGCCGCGAGGTCGAGGTGTCCGTGGCCGCAGAGGGCGGTGAGGATGACCTTCTCCTCCCCGGACTCCCGGCAGGCGATCGCCTCGTCGACCGCCGCGGCGAGGGCGTGCGTCGGCTCGGGGGCGGGGACGATGCCCTCGGTCCGGGCGAAGAGGACGCCTGCGGCGAAGCAGTCCTTCTGCGTCTTGGCGGTCGCCTCGATGAGCCCCTCCTCGTAGAGGTGGCTGATGAGCGGGCTCATCCCGTGGTAGCGCAGCCCGCCGGCGTGGATGGGGTCGGGGATGAAGTCGTGGCCGAGGGTGTGCATCTTGAGCAGCGGCGTGAGCCCGGCGACGTCGCCGAAGTCGTAGGCGTAGGTGCCCTGGGTCAGGGAGGGGCAGGAGGCCGGCTCGACGGCGCGGATGACCGGCCCGGCCCCGCCCGCCGCCAGCTTCTCCCGGAGGATCGGGAACGCGAGCCCGCCGAAGTTCGAGCCACCCCCCGTGCACCCGACGACGAGGTCGACGCTCTCGCCGATCTTCGCGAGCTGGAGCAGGGCCTCCTCGCCGATGACGGTCTGGTGGAGCAGGACGTGGTTGAGGACCGAGCCCAGGGCGTAGTTCGCCGTCGGGTCCTGCGCGGCGACCTCCACCGCCTCGCTGATCGCCAGGCCGAGCGAGCCGGGCGAGTCGGGGTCCGAGGCGAGCATGGCCCGGCCCGCGGCGGTGAGGTCGGACGGGCTCGGGTGCACGGTGCCGCCGAAGGTCTCGATCATCGTGCGCCGGTACGGCTTGGCGTCGTAGGAGGCGCGGACCTGCCACACCTCGCACTCCAGCCCGAACTGCGCGCACGCGAACGCGAGGGCGGTACCCCACTGCCCGGCCCCGGTCTCCGTCGTGAGCTTCCGGACGCCGGCCTTCGCGTTGTAGTAGGCCTGCGGCACCGCGGTGTTCGGCTTGTGGGAGCCGGCGGGGGAGACGCCCTCGTACTTGTAGTAGATGCGCGCCGGCGTGCCGAGGGCCCGCTCGAGACGGTGCGCCCGGTAGAGGGGCGAGGGCCGCCAGAGCCGGTAGACGTCCTGGACCTCCTCGGGGATGTCGACGTACCGCTCGGTCGTCACCTCCTGGGCGATGAGGTCCATCGGGAAGATCGCCGCGAGGTCGTCGGGGCCGACGGGCTGGCCGGTACCCGGGTGCAGCGGCGGGGGCGGCGGCGTCGGCAGGTCGGCGAGGATGTTGTACCAGCGGGTCGGCATCTCGTCCTCGTCGAGCAGGACCTTGTGGCGCAGCGGGTCGGGCACGGTTCCTCCGGGGCGTCGTGGGTGACGGTGGTGGCGTCATCCTGCGCACGCCCGGGGGACCGGCACAAGGGTCCGCCCACGGAGCAGGAACACCTGTCGGGCCCCGGTGGTTGACTGGGCGGCGAAGGAGGTGGACGACCCGTGAGCATGCACGGCTGGCAGGCGATGCGCAGCCTGTCCCGCGACGCCAGCGTCGCCGACCGGCGCCTCGCCCCCGGGACCACCCGTCGGGTCCTCGGCTACGCCGGGCCGTACCGCGCCCAGATCGTCCTCTTCCTCGCCCTCGTCGTCGTCGACGCCGCGCTCGTCGTGGCCACCCCGCTGCTCCTGAAGTCCATCGTCGACGACGGTGTCGTTCCGCGGGACAGCTCCGTCGTCGTCCGGCTCTCGCTCGTCGTCGCCGGCCTCGCCGTGCTCGACGGCGTGCTGACCCTCGTCCAGCGCTGGTACTCCTCCCGCATCGGGGAGGGGCTCATCTACGACCTGCGCGGGCAGGTGTTCGCCCACGTCCTACGGCAGCCCGTGGCCTTCTTCACCCGGGCGCAGACCGGCGCGCTGGTCACCCGCCTGGGGAACGACGTCATCGGTGCCCAACAGGCCTTCACCTCGGTGCTCTCCAACGTCGTGAGCAACGCGATCTCGCTCGTCGTCATCGTCATCACCATGCTCACCCTGTCGTGGCCGATCACGCTGGCCGCGCTGGCGCTCGTCCCGTTCTTCCTCGTGCCGGCCCGCCTCATGGGCCGGCGCCTCGCCGGGCTGACCCACGAGCAGATGTCGCTCAACGCCGACCTCGGGACCCGCATGAACGAGCGGTTCAACGTCGCCGGCGCCCTGCTCGTCAAGCTCTTCGGGCGGCCGGAGGTCGAGGACGCCGAGTACGCCGAGCGGGCCGGCCGGGTCCGCGACATCGGCGTCCGGATCGCCCTGAACCGCTCGGTCTTCTTCGTCGGCCTGACGACGGTCGCCTCGCTCGCGACGGCGATGGTCTACGGGCTCGGCGGGGTCATGGCCGTCAACGGGACGCTCACCGTGGGGACCCTGCTCGCGCTGGCCGCCCTCCTCGCCCGGCTGTACGGACCACTGACGGCCATCTCCAACGTCCGGGTCGACGTCATGACCGCCCTGGTCTCCTTCGAGCGGGTCTTCGAGGTCCTCGACCTCGAGCCCCTCGTCGCCGAGGCACCCGGCGCCCGGCCGCTGCCCGCCGGCCCGGTGCGCGTCGACCTCGAGCACGTGTCGTTCGCCTACCCGTCGGCCGACCAGGTCTCGCTCGAGTCCCTCGAGTCGATCGCGAGCGGGGACCGGCGCGGCGGCGGGCCGGTCCTGCGCGACGTCAGCTTCTCGGTCGAGCCCGGGACCCTCGTCGCGCTCGTCGGGCCGAGCGGCGCGGGCAAGACGACGATCACCTCGCTCGTCGCCCGGCTCTACGACCCGACCGGCGGCGTCGTGCGCGTCAACGGGCTCGACCTGCGCGAGGCGACCCTCGGCTCGTTGCAGGACGCGGTCGGTGTGGTCACCCAGGAGGCGCACCTCTTCCACGACACCATCCGGGCCAACCTCGCCTACGCGGCTCCCGGCGCCACGGAGTCCCAGATGCTGGCGGCCCTGCGAGCGGCGCAGGTGCTGCCGCTCGTCGAGTCGCTGCCCTCCGGGCTCGACACCGTCGTCGGCGACCGGGGGCACCGGCTGTCCGGGGGCGAGAAGCAGCGGCTCGCCATCGCCCGGCTGCTCCTCAAGGGTCCCGGCCTCATCGTCCTCGACGAGGCGACCGCGCACCTCGACAGCGAGTCCGAGCAGGCGCTCCAGCGGGCCCTCGACGAGGCCCTCCGCGACCGGACCGCTCTCGTCATCGCCCACCGCCTGTCGACCGTCCGGCACGCCGACCAGATCCTCGTCGTCGACGACGGGCGGATCGTCGAGCAGGGCACGCACGCCCAGCTCGTCGCGCGCGGCGGCCTGTATGCCGACCTCTACCGGACTCAGTTCCTCGCCGACGCGACCACCGACCCGGTCGCGGCGTCCTGACGCGACCGGCAGTCGCCTGCCCTGGGGTCGGCGACGGGCGCCCGGGCCCGTGCGATGATCCGTCCGTGCCACCTCCCGGCGTCTGGACCGACCACCACGTCGACGTCGGGGGCCGGTCCGTCTTCTACCGCCGGGGTGACGGTCCGGAGGGCGCGACCCCCATCGTGCACGTCCACGGCTTCGGCATCTCCGGGACCTATCTCCTCCCCACGGCGCGCCTCCTCACCTCCCGCGCCGTCAACCTCGTCCCCGACCTGCCCGGCTACGGGCGTAGCGCGCGGCCGCCGCGCACGCTCGGCATCCCGGAGCTGGCCGAGGCGCTCGTCGGCTTCCTCGACGCCGCGGGCGTGGAGCGCGCGGTCCTCGTCGGCAACTCGATGGGCTGCCCGATCGGCCTCGAGGTGGCCCACGAGGTCCCCGAGCGGGTCGAGCGGCTCGTCCTCGTCGCCCCGGCCGGTGGCCTGCACAACCGGCCCCTCGGCCGGGCGCTGACCCAGCTGGCCCGGGACGCCGTGCGGGAGAGCCCGCGGATGGCCCGGGTGGCCGTCCCCGACTACCTCGGCTTCGGGCCCGTCAACGGCCTTCGCCTGTTCCGCGAGCTCTCCCGCTTCCCCTCCCTCGAGCGCCTGCTCGAGTCGCCGGTGCCCTCCCTCGCGGTCCTCGGGAGCCGTGACCCCCTCCTCCCGGGTGTGCCCAGGGTGCTCGAGGTGGCCGGGCGCACGCCGGAGCACGTCTCGCTCGTCGTCATCCTCGGCGCAGCCCACGCCGTCAACTTCAGCCACCCCGGCGAGCTCGCCCACGCCATCAGCTCGTGGCTCGAGGACGAGGAGATCGTCGACGCCCCGGACGAGCCGGGGCTCGCGCGGGTCATCCCGGTCGTCCGGGGATGACCGGCCGGGCGCCGGCCGGGGTTACTCGTCCTCCTCGTCCCAGATCCGCGGGCGGCGCTCCTTCGCCGGGTACCTCTCCGGGTGCGCCAACCGCTCCTCACGGCGGATGCCCAGTCCGACGAGCACGAACCCGACGGAGGTCGCGAGCCACCACTGGTAGGCGTACGCGAGGTGGGGCCCCAGACTGCGGTCCGGGTCGCCGGGTGACTTCGGTCGGGGCGGGGAGGATCCGTCGGGGAGGGTCTCGGACTGGAGCTGCACGTAGCCGTCGAGCGGGTCGAGCCCCGTGACCTCGCCGACCTGGCGGAGGCTGATGGACGCCAGCGACCCGTTCCTCGACACCGGGGAGCGCTCCGCCTCGCCGGGGCGCACCCATCCGACGACGGCGACCGGCCCGTCGGGTGCGGGCGGGGCGCTCGGGAGGCTCTCGGCCCCGGACGCGTCCTGGGGGACCCAGCCCCGGTCCACGACGACGTCCGCGCCGCCGTCATCCGGGCGCAGGACCCAGAGCACGTCGTAGCCGACCTCGCCGTCGAGGGGGCGACCGCGGACGTAGAGCGGTCCGGCGACGTAGCGCCCACTCGCCGCCACCCGGGTCCAGTTCGCCCGTGCCGGAAGGGGCGAGGGGGAGAGCACCCGGGCGGCCGGGACGGGGTCGGCGCGGTAGTGCTCGTCGAGCAGGGCGTTGCGGGTCACCTTGGCCTCGTGGCGGTGGTACTGCCACCAGCCGAGGTTGTAGCAGACGACGGCGACGAGGGCCGCGAGGAGGAGGGCGCCCAGCCAGCGAGGAGAGACGAGCCGCCTGAGCACCGGGCCACCGTACCCGTCGTACATTGGTCCCCTATGACCGACCTACCCGCCCCGCGCCTGCTCGACCGCTTCGGTCGCACGGGTCGTGACCTGCGCGTCTCGGTCACCGACCGGTGCAACCTGCGCTGCACCTACTGCATGCCCGCCGAGGGCCTCGACTGGCTGCCCAAGCCGGAGATGCTGGCGGACGACGAGATCGTCCGGCTCGTGCACGTCATGGTGGGGCTCGGCATCACCTCGGTGCGGCTCACGGGAGGCGAGCCCCTGCTGCGCCGGAGCCTCGTCGACGTCGTCGCCGGCATCGCGGCGCTCGAGCCGCGGCCGCGCATCGCGATGACGACGAACGGGATCGGGCTGGACCGGCTCGCGGCACCCCTGGCGGCCGCCGGCCTCGACCGGGTCAACGTCAGCCTCGACACCATCGACCGGGACCACTTCGCGCGCCTCACCCGCCGGGACAGGTTCGAGGACGTCGTCGCCGGGCTCAAGGCGGCTGCCGACGCCGGGCTGACTCCGGTCAAGGTCAACGCCGTCGCGATGCGTGGCGTCAACGACGCCGACGTGCCCGACCTGCTCCAGTGGTGCCTCGACCGGGGATACGAGCTGCGCTTCATCGAGCAGATGCCGCTCGACGCCCAGCACGCCTGGGACCGGGCGCAGATGGTCCCCCAGGCCGAGATCCTCGAGCGGCTCGGTGAGCGCTTCCGGCTCACGCCGGTCGACGAGCGGGGGAGCGCCCCGGCCGAGCTGTTCCTCGTCGACGGAGGTCCGGAGACCGTCGGAGTCATCGCGAGCGTGTCGGCGCCGTTCTGCGCGGCGTGCGACCGGGTACGGCTCACCGCCGACGGTCAGCTCCGCAACTGCCTCTTCGCGCGCAGCGAGGTGGACCTCCGCGGGCCGTTGCGTGATGGGGCGAGCGACGACGAGCTCGCCGACCTCGTCATCGGGGAGATGTGGGCCAAGAAGCCCGGGCACGGGATCGACCGCCCGGACTTCCACCAGCCGGACCGGCCGATGTCGGCGATCGGCGGCTGACTGCAGGCAGCTCGCACTCCGGCCGGAGGCGCGTTCGTCCGGTCGGGCGGGTCAGCCCGCCGCCCTGGTGTCGCCGTTCTCGGCGTCCTCGGCGTCGTCGGCCAGCGGGCCGTGCGCGTCGGGCCGGATCTGCCGGGTGGTGTCCACTGTGGGGGTGACCGGTCGGACCCGTCCACGCACGGCCGGGCGCACCGCGTTCGCCGCGACGACCGCGATGAAGGGGAGGAACACTGCCGCGGCCGCGAAGACCCAGCGCAACCAGCTGTCGACGACCACCACCAGGACGAAGCACATCGTGCGGATCGTCATCGTGATGAGGTACTGACGCAGGCGTCGAGCCTGGTCCTCCGTGCGGGACTCGGGCGCGTTCGTCACCGACTGGGCGGCGGTAGCGGGGCGGCGAGTCGTGGGCACCAATCCACTCTACGTCGGCGCTGCGGGGGTGGCGCCGGGCCGGACCGGAGGGTTCGACAGGCCAGTAGACGGCGTTGGATGTCCACAAAAGAGAACTCGAACGCTTGTGCTATTCGTGTCAGGACGGTAGGCTTCCTCATAGGGGAAGGGGGGACGCCGGATGCGCACCGGGACAACGGAATCCGCCGCGGATGGGGTGGTGGCGTCGCCTGCGGTGGTGGCGGCCGCGGCGATGGTGGCGGCGGGGGTCGAGGAGCTGGCGCGGGTGGCGTCGGGGTCGGGGTCGCTGGGTGAGTGGCTGGCGGTGGTCGGGGCGTGCCAGCAGGGGATGAACCGGCTGGCGGCGGTGCAGGACGTGGCGGTCGCTCAGGTGGCGCGGGTGGAGCAGGTGTGGTGCGAGGACGGCACCCTCGGTGAGGTGGCGCACGGCCCGGACCGGGTCGCGTTGGACGCCGCGGACCTGGTCGCGCCGCTGCTCGGCGTGAGCCATCACCGGGCGCAGGTGCGGGTGGAGGAGGCGGTCCGGCTCACCGGGTGGGACCCGACACCGGTCGAGGTGAAGGACGCCCCGGCACGCTCCGGGCTGGAGGGGCTGCATGCGGCGATGCGCGAGGGCCGGCTGGACGGGTACCGGGCCT
>DASSQJ010000093.1:0-3466 GCA_035702545.1 Phycicoccus sp. | reverse complement strand
TGGAGCGGGCCGTCCTCACGATCACCGGCCAGCACGGCCGGGGCCGCGACGGCTGAGGACCGTCCCGTCCTCCCGGCCGGCCCGTTTTGGCCGGTCGGCGCGGGCGCTGGTAGATTTCTCCGTTGCGTGCGCGTGTGGTCGCGCGCGCACGACGCACCACCCAGCGCGGATCAACCACGGGTGCCCCACGCCCGGTCCCGACCCGCGACTGCCGCCCTCTACGGCAACCGAACCCCGACCGAAAGCACCGATTCACAGTGGCGAACATCAAGTCCCAGCTCAAGCGGATCAAGACCAACCGCAAGGCGACCGAGCGCAACAAGGCCGTCAAGTCCGAGTTCAAGACCGCCATCCGCCGGTTCCGCGCGGCCGCGGACGCCGGTGACAAGGACGCGGCGACGTCCGCGCTGCACACCGCCACGGTCAAGCTCGACAAGGCCGTGAGCAAGGGCGTCATCCACAAGAACCAGGCCGCGAACAAGAAGTCCGCGATGGCCAAGCGAGCCGCTCAGCTCTGAGCCGAGCCGCCCACGCACGAGGGCCCGTCACCCACCGGGGTGACGGGCCCTCGTGGGTCTCCGGCGTGCCCGGCCGTGCGGGGTCAGGCGGACCGACGTCTTGCGCTCAGCGCCGCGCGGCCCGCATCCCGGCGACGACGGCGTCGAACCGGTCCCTCGGCAGGACCGAGCCCTCGCGGCGGACCGCAGCGGGGTCGATGCGGACCACCCGGTTGACGCGGACCTCGCTCGGTCGGCCCTGGCGGTCCCAGGGCCCGGCGCCGATGTCGACCCAGAGCCGACCCGCGCGGCGCTCCTGCGCCTCGTCGCGGTCGTGGTCCTTGCTCGTCAGCTGGAGGGCGAGCAGCCACGGCCCGTCGTGCCCGACGACGAGCACCGGCCGGTCCTTGCCCTGGCTGTGGTCCTCCTCGTAGGGCACCCAGGTCCAGACGATCTCCCCGGGGTCCGGCTGCCCGTCGGGCTCGGGGGAGTACAGCGGGTCGACCCGGCCGGTGAAGTCGCCGGGGTAGCGCGCGGTGGTGCCGCGACGGCGGGCCGGGGGCCGGAGGGCGTCGAGCAGCCGACGGAGCAGGCCGGGACGGGCGGGGGAGGAGGGCACGTCGCGAGGGTAGCGGCCGCAGCGTCGTCCGGGCCGGTGCCGCGGTCGTGGGAGACTGGACGGCAGTGCCCTGACCACGACGACCGCAAGGAAACCCCCGCCCCGTGTCACCCCGCGCCCGCACCGTGCTGCAGCCGCACGCCACGCCGCCGGCGGCGATCCGCAACTTCTGCATCATCGCCCACATCGACCACGGCAAGTCGACCCTCGCCGACCGGATGCTCCAGATCACCGGCGTCGTCGACGACCGGGCGATGCGTGCCCAGTACCTCGACCGGATGGACATCGAGCGCGAGCGCGGCATCACGATCAAGAGCCAGGCGGTGCGGATGCCGTGGGAGGTCGCCGGCGACCCCTTCGTCCTCAACATGATCGACACCCCTGGCCACGTCGACTTCACGTACGAGGTCTCCCGGAGCCTCGCCGCGTGCGAGGGTGCGGTCCTCCTCGTCGACGCGGCCCAGGGCATCGAGGCCCAGACCCTCGCGAACCTCTACCTCGCGATGGAGAACGACCTGACGATCATCCCGGTGCTCAACAAGATCGACCTGCCCGCCGCGCAGCCCGAGAAGTACGCCGAGGAGCTCGCGGGCCTCATCGGGTGCGAGCCCGAGGACTGCTTCCGGGTCTCCGGGAAGACCGGCGAGGGTGTCGAGCCGCTCCTCGACGAGATCGTCCGGCAGGTGCCGCACCCCGTCGGCGACCCCGACGCCGCGGCGCGCGCGATGATCTTCGACTCGGTCTACGACACCTACCGGGGCGTCGTCACCTACGTCCGGGTCATCGACGGCAACCTCAACCCGCGTGAGCGCATCGCGATGATGTCGACCAAGGCGACCCACGAGCTCCTCGAGATCGGCGTCATCAGCCCCGAGCCGGTTCCGGGGAAGGGGCTCGGCGTCGGGGAGGTCGGCTACCTCATCACCGGCGTCAAGGACGTGCGGCAGTCGCGGGTCGGCGACACGGTGACCAACGCGGCCAAGCCGGCGGCGCACGCGCTCGGCGGCTACCGCGACCCCAAGCCGATGGTCTTCTCCGGCCTCTACCCGATCGACGGGTCCGACTACCCGGACCTGCGCGACGCCCTCGACAGGCTCAAGCTCAACGACGCCGCCCTCGTCTACGAGCCGGAGACCTCGGCGGCCCTCGGGTTCGGCTTCCGGTGCGGCTTCCTCGGCCTGCTCCACCTCGAGATCGTCCGGGAGCGGCTCGAGCGCGAGTTCGGCCTGGACCTCATCTCGACCCAGCCGAACGTCGTCTACGACGTGACGATGGAGGACGGCAAGCAGGTCGTCGTCACCAACCCGAGCGAGTTCCCGGGCGGCAAGGTCGCCGAGGTCCGCGAGCCGGTGGTGCGGGCGACCATCCTCGCCCCGAGCGAGTTCATCGGCGCGATCATGGAGCTCTGCCAGTCCAAGCGGGGCGCCCTGCGCGGGATGGACTACCTCTCCGAGGACCGCGTCGAGATGCGCTACACGCTGCCGCTCGCCGAGATCGTCTTCGACTTCTTCGACCAGCTGAAGTCCCGGACCCGCGGCTACGCGAGCCTCGACTACGAGGCCGACGGCGACCAGGTCGCCGACCTCGTCAAGGTCGACATCCTCCTCCAGGGCGAGACCGTCGACGCGTTCTCGGCGATCGTCCACAAGGACCGCGCCTACGGCTACGGCGTGATGATGGCCGGCAAGCTCAAGGAGCTCATCCCGCGCCAGCAGTTCGAGGTCCCCATCCAGGCGGCGGTCGGGTCGCGGGTCATCGCCCGCGAGAACATCCGGGCCATCCGCAAGGACGTGCTCGCCAAGTGCTACGGCGGTGACATCTCCCGCAAGCGCAAGCTCCTCGAGAAGCAGAAGGAGGGGAAGAAGCGGATGAAGATGGTCGGCCGGGTCGAGGTGCCGCAGGAGGCCTTCATCGCCGCGCTCACCTCCGACGGCACCGGGGAGAAGACGAAGAAGTGACCGCCACGCCTGCCGTGCCGGCGCGCGTGGCCGGCACGTCGGCACCGGCGCGCGCCGGGAGGCCCCGCCTGCTGCTGCCCGTGTCCGCCCTGCTCTGGGGGACCCAGTTCGCCTTCCTCAACCCGGCGATCGGGCTGCTCCTCGTCAGCCTCTACGGCGCCACGCCCGGCGAGGTCGGGCTGGCTCTGGCCGCGTACAACGTCAGCGGCTTCGTCTCCACCCTCGTCGTCCCGACCCGGGCCGACCGCTCCGGCGACTACCTCCGCCCGCTGCTGTGGTGCGGCGGGTTCACCATCGCGCTGACGACTGCCCTCGCGCTCGCGACGACCCTGCCGCTGGCGGTGCTCGCGCTCGTCGCCCTCGGCGGGCCGGCCGGCATCGCCATCGGGCTG
>DASSQJ010000092.1:0-2016 GCA_035702545.1 Phycicoccus sp. | reverse complement strand
CTGCCCGGCGGGAAGCATCCGCCGTGATTGACTGTTGCAACGCTCGCCATCCACGACGGGCGGCAGAACCGAACACCACGCAGGACCGAGCGAGCCGAGGAGGCCGACGTGAACGCCGCACTGGCACCCACCCTGACCGCCGCGGACCGTTGCGACCGCTGCGGGGCGCAGGCGTACGTCCGCGTCCGGATGCACGCCGGCGGCGAGCTGCTCTTCTGCGCCCACCACGGCCGCGAGCACGCCCCGGCCCTCGCCGGGCAGGCCGAGATCCACGACGAGAGCGAGCGCCTCACCGAGCCGACGACCTCGGTCACCGGCAGCTGAGCGCGGGCCGGCGCCGGTGGACCCACCCACGGACGACGTCTGGCTCATCATCCCCCCGCTCCTCATCGTCGTCGGCCTCGTCGGCATCGTGGTCCCGGCCCTGCCCGGGACCGTCCTCGTCCTCGGGGGCATGCTCGTCTTCGCGCTCACCAACAGCAGCCCGGTCGGCTGGGTGCTCTTCTCGCTGAGCGTCCTCGTCGCGGTGGCCGGCAAGTCCCTCCAGTACCTGCTCCCCGGCCGCCGGATGAAGGAACGGGGTGTGCGGACCTCGACCCTCGTCCTCGCCGTGCTCCTCGGCGTCGTCGGGTTCTTCGTCATCCCCGTCGTCGGCGCCGTGGTCGGGTTCGTCCTGGGGATCTTCCTCGTCGAGCTTCTCCGCGGGCGGGACCACTCCCTCGCGTGGACGCGAACGCGGCACGCCGTCGTCGCCGTCGCCCAGAGCGTGGGGATCGAGCTGCTCGCGGGGCTCGTCGTCGCGGCGCTCTACGGCGTGGGCGTGGTCATCACCTGAGGCCGGGCGCGGTCCGCACCCGAGGGGTACGTCGCCCGGGGACGGTCACCAGTTGTTCTCGCGGCGCTCCCAGCGCTCGTCGAGGCGGTCCATGAAGGAGCGCTGGCCCTTCTTGCGCCGGCCGGTGGCCGGGGCGGTGGTGCCGTCGCCACGGACGACGCCGAGGCGGGCCTTGCGCGGAGGTGTCACCGCGTAGACGGCGGAGGCCACCATGAGGGCGAAGCCGAGTGCGCCGACCCACATCGTCGTGCTGATCCCGACGAGCACGAGCCCGAGCCCCGCGATGACGCCGACGACGCCGACGATCCACCGCCGGTGCTGGAGCGCGGCGAGCGAGCGACCCTGCATCTGCGAAGCGAACTTCGGGTCCTCGGCAGCGAGCGCCTGCTCCATCTGTTCGAGCATCTTCTGCTCGTGCTCTGAGAGGGGCACGGATCCTCCCGTGGTCGGCCAAGGTCGTCCGGTGGACGGCCCCGTTGTGGTCCCTGAGTTCTCAGGATAGGTCGCGAGGTGGCCGCGCGGAAGCCGATGTCCCACCTTCGATGAGAGAGGCCGGTCTCACGGACCCCGGACCGAACCGCGCGCGGGCCCGGTCGACCGCCCGGTCGGCGTCGCGCCACCCGTGCTCTGGCTCCCCGATCATCCCCTGGATGGGGGTCTGCCCGGTCTCGGTGAGGCCGGTGCAGCGCACCCCGACGAGCCGGATCCGCGCCCGCTGGAGGCCCAGGGCGTCGAAGAGGCCGACCGCGGCCTCGTGGAGGGCGCGGCCGCTGTCGGTGGGCTCGCGCAGCGTGCGGGCCCGGGTGATCGTCGTGAAGTCGCTGAACCTCACCTTGAGGGTCACCGTGCGCCCGGTGAGGCCGGCGGCCCGCATCCGCGCCGCGGTGCGCTCGCTGAGGGCGAGGAGGTGGCGGCGGATCCGGTCGGCGTCGTCGACGTCCTCCTCGAAGGTCGTGTCGCTGCCGATGCTCTTCTCGCGCTGCTCACGCTCCACGGGGCGCGGGTCGCGGCCCCACGACAGCTCGTGGAGGTGGCGGCCGGTCGCCTCGCCGAGGGCCCGCACGAGGGTGTCGAGGGGGGTGTGCGCGATGTCGGCGACGGTCCGCAGGCCGAGGCGGACCAGGGCCTCCTCGGTGCGGTCCCCGACGCCCCAGAGCGCGGCGACCGGCAGCTGCTGGACG
>DASSQJ010000091.1:0-6198 GCA_035702545.1 Phycicoccus sp. | reverse complement strand
CGCGCTCGCTGAAGACCGGGTCGAGGAGGAACCGCGCGCCGTCGACCTCGAGGAGGCTGGTCGCGTGGCCGTACCACGTGATGGCGAGCTCGCCCGGTTCCACCGGGGGCTCGGCCGCCACGACGGGCACCCGGCGGACGGGCCGGCCCCGGTCGCCGACACGGATCGCAGCGACCATCGCGCTCGTCTGGGCCCGGATGCGCGGACGCAGCGATGGCTCCTCGCCCTCGAAGCGACGGTTCTTGAAGTTCGGCGAGTCCTTGACGAGAGGGAGGATCGCGGCCGGGGAGGCACCCATCCGGTTCATGACCCGGACGAACTGTCGAGACCGGGTCCGTGAGGAGACCTTCTCGATGACGGAGGAGACCGTCCGCACGCTCGGACGGTCGGAGGTTCCGAGGCTGCGCATCGGGCACCTTTCGGGGGGTTGAGGGGTGAGGAGAACGTACCCGCTCGCGCTCACGGAGCCGCGCGCCAGGTTGGCGGCGCAATGGTGTTGACGTGACGTCACTATGGTGTCACCATGATGCGCATGGACATCACCGAGTACGTCGACGCACTGCGTCGGGACCTCGCCCAGGCGGCCAGGGCGATGGGGCCGGAGACCGAGCAGGCCGCAGAGCGCATCGGGTTCGCCCTCGACTCGTCCGCCCGGCTGGCCCTGATGGACGCGCTGTCCCACGCCGCCGCCGAGATCACGAACGAGCTCGACGGCGCCTCCGTCGAGGTGCGACTGCAGGGCCGCGAGCCCGTCTTCGTCGTCGTCGGAGCGGGCCCGGCCGCCCTGTCCGACGACACCCAGGCCATCCGCGCCGATGACACCACCGTGATGTCACCGGACGAGGAGGGGGCCGAGACGTCCCGCATCACGCTCCGCCTCCCCGAGGCGCTCAAGGCGCGGGCGGAGGAGCTCGCGGCCGGACGCGGCCAGTCGCTCAACACCTGGATCGTGGGCGCCGTGCGGGCCGCCACCGCGACCGTCCCCGGCCCGCCCCCGGCGCCCGGGTTCCCGCCGGTGCCGCCCGGCCCCGGCTTCGGCTTCGGCCCCGGCGCGCCGGGCCGCAACCGCTCCTCCAACAAGCGCGTGCAGGGCTGGGTCCGCTGACCCGGCCGACCGACACCGACCACCTGCCTTCAGAAGGGACATCCCATGAGCACCACCCTCGAATCCCGTCTCGAGACGACGGGACCGATCAACCTCAAGGTCGAGCTGCTCGTCGGCGACGTGACGCTCACCGCCGGCGACGCACCGACCACCACCGTCCGGCTGCACCCGCACGGCAAGAACGGCGCCGAGCTCGCCGAGAAGTTCACCGTCGAGGCGCACGGCAACGACGTCGTGGTCCTCTCGCCGAAGATCCGCGACAGCTTCTTCGGACTGGGCACCAAGGGGTCCGTCGACGTCGAGGTCGAGCTTCCGTCCGGGAGCACGGTGGACGTCAGGACCGGCTCCGGGGACGTCGGTGCCACCGGCCTGCTCGACGACGTGCGAGCCACGACCGGCGCCGGCGACCTGGCCTTCCACGAGGTCGGCACGGCCCAGCTCAAGTCGGGTTCCGGCGACATCACCCTGCAGTCGACCCGCGGCGACGCCTCCGCCAAGACCGGTTCCGGCGACATCTCGGTCGGTTCGGCAGGCGGACGCCTCGACCTGGTCTCGGGCAGCGGCGACATCGAGCTGCGGCGCTCGGACGCGGCCGTCAAGGCTCGGACGGGCTCCGGCGACCTCCACATCGGAGCCTCGACCGGTGACCTCGAGCTCGTGACCGGGACCGGTGACGTGGACCTCAGGGCCGTGCACGGCGGGCAGGTGCGCACCAAGACCGGCACCGGCGACGTCAGCATCGCGGTCGCGGCCGGCGTGGCCGCCTACCTCGACCTCAACACCGTCACCGGCGACGTCGACATCGACCTCGAGCAGACCTCCGGCCCGGGCGACGCCGAGGCCCAGGCGATGCTCGTGGTTCAGTCGGGCAGCGGCGACATCCGCGTCAAGCGGGCCCAGGTGAGCCTCGCATGAGCACCCGGACCGTCAGCCTGACGCCGCAGGAGGCGCTGGCCCGCGACCTCATCGTCGAGCGCGTCGCCACCCGGCACCACGCCCCGAAGGCGCAGGGCAGCCGGCGCCACTCCCGTCGGCACACCCGTGCGGCACTGCTCCTGCGCCGGCTCGCCGAGCGGCTCGACCCCTCGGTGGTCCGCGACGCCCGCGACGCCCGCGAGGGTCGCGGGGCCGGAGGTGCCGCCGGTGCCGTCGCCGGTGCCACGCCGGGGCGCCTGGGCGGGGCGCCTCACGCGGGCCGCCCGCGTCCCTGGTCGGCTGCGCCCCGCCCGGCCCAGCACCGGCGGAGCTGAGCGCCAGCCCCGCCCGTCGCTCCGACGGAGCCCGCCGACCCGATCGGCGGGCTCCGTCCGTCGTGCGCGTGCGACGATCTCGTCATGTACGTGCCCGGGTCCAACGCCATGGCCGACGTCGATCTCGACGAGTTCATCGCGCGGCGCGCGGCCGGCCACCTGGTCACGGTCGGGCCGGACGGCATACCCGACGCGACGCTCCTGCCCGTCCTCCTCGACGTCCGCGGCGACGGCGTCCGCGACGGCGCACGGCCCCGGGTGCTGGGCCACCTCGCCCGCGCGAACCCGCACTGGACCCGCATCGCCCCCGGCTCGCCGGGGCTTCTGGTCCTCACCGGCGCCGACGCGTACGTCTCGCCGTCGTGGTACGCGAGCAAGGCCACGCACGGCCGGGTCGTGCCGACGTGGAACTACACCGAGGTGCACGTGCGCGGTGCGGTCACGGTCCACGACGACCCGGACTGGGTGCTCGACGTCGTCACCCGGCTCACCGAGCGGCACGAGGACCACCGTGAGAGGCGGTGGGCCGTGCGGGACGCCCCGGACGCCTACGTCCGCGGCCAGCTGCGCGGCATCGTCGGGGTCGAGGTGCTCGTCGAGTCCGTCGAGGGCAAGGCGAAGCTGAGCCAGAACCGCTCGGACGCCGACCGCGACGGCGTCGTCGAAGGCCTGCGAGCAGAGACGGACCCCTCGTCGCACGAGGTGGCCGACGAGATGGAGCGCGTGTCCTCATCCCGCTCGCATCCCTGAGCCACAGAGGAGGCACAGGCGGCGACCCGACGGTGAGGTCATGGACACGACATCCCGCCCCGAGACCCCCGGCCCCGCCTCCTCCTCCATTCGTTCGGCGCTGCGACGCGGCCTCGGTGCCGCGGGCGCTGCGGTCGCCGTCGCGTTCGTCGGCACCGCGGCGCTCGGTGCCGGGCAGGCCCACGCCGCAGGCATCTCCGGCGGGCTGACTCCCGTGCCGGCCTCGGCCCCGTCGGCGCCCCACCCGCACCGGCACCACGCGGCCCACCCGGCGAACCTGCCGGCGGCCACGTCGACGGCATACCGCTACTCGTTCCGTGACGGGCAGCTCATCCGGGTCTGACGAGCCGCGGGAGGGCGGCCCTCAGCCGGGGGGCCTCGGCGAGAGGGCGACCGTCAGCGGGTCTGCTCCAGCCACGCGTGCACGAGCGGCACCACCGACGCGCCCTCGCCGCTCGCCGCGGCGACGCGCTTCATCGAACCCGCCCGGATGTCGCCCGCGGCGAAGATGCCCGGGACCGTGGTCTCGAGGCTCTCGGGCGGCAGCCCGCCACGCCAGCGGTCCGACGGCACGTCGCGACCGGTGAGGACGAAGCCCCGGCCGTCCCTGGCCACCTCGTCCGGGAGCCAGTCGCAGTACGGCTCGGCCCCGATCAGGACGAACAGCCCACGGCACTCGCGGCGCTCCTCGCCGCCGGTCCGGGTGTCGCGCACCGTGACCCACCCGAGGCGCCCGTCCTCGTCGGGACCGCCCTCGACGACCTCCGCGCACCCCTGGACCGTGATGCGGGGGTTGTGCTTGATCTCCGCGACGAGGTAGCTCGACATCGTCTCGGCGAGCGCCTCGCGACGCACGAGGATCGTGACCGATCGCGCGAAGCGCGCGAGGTGGATGGCCGCCTGCCCGGCGGAGTTGCCCCCGCCCACGACGACGACGTCGGAGCCCTCGAGCTCGCGGGCAGCGGTCATGGCGCTGCCGTAGTGGACGCCGAGGCCGACGAGGCCCTCGATGCCGGGGGCGCCGAGGCGGCGGTACTTCACGCCGGCCGAGACCACGACGGCGCGGGCGCGCACCTCCCCGCCGTCGGTCACGAGCACGTGCGGCCCCGGTGCGCCGTCGTCACCGGGCGTTCCCGGGACGAGCGAGGTGACCGGCCAGCCGGTGAAGAACTTGGTGCCGAAGCGGACTGCCTGGTTGCGCGCCCGCTGGGCGAGACGCATACCCGAGATGCCTCGCGGGAAGCCGAGGTAGTTGCGGATCATCGACGAGGTGCCCGCCTGGCCGCCGATGGCCTCCGACTCGAGGACGACCGTCGAGAGCCCTTCGGACGAGGCGTAGACCGCCGCCGCGAGGCCGGCCGGGCCGGCGCCGACGATCGCGACGTCGACGAGCCGGTCGACCACCACATCTGCGGGTCGGCCGTAGATGCGCGTGGCGACGTCGCGCACGTTCTGCGCGGGGGCCACGCGCTCGCCGAGGTCCATGACGAGCGGGTAGGTGACCTCGCCCGCCTCGCCGGCGCCACCGTCGGCGAGGTAGCGCTCCAGGACGTGACGGCCCTTGTCGCTGTCGGGGGCGTAGACGCGGTTGGGCATGCCCATCCGGTCGAGGTAGTCGCGGATGCTCAGCGTGAGAGCATCCTCGACGGGGGAGACGATCGCGACCGCCACGACCTCCGGCTCGGCGACGGTCGACCCCCAGTCCGACAGCAGCTCGCAGATGGCCGTGTGGAACTCCTCGTCGCGCGGCCCGCGGGGCGCCAGGAGGTAGGCGTCGTACTTGCCCTTCGCCATGCCGCCGCGCAGCCGGTCGGCGTCCTCGCGGAACGCGGACTCGTGCGCCGCGATGACGCGCCTGGCCGTCGGGACGCTGGCGCGCCACCAGTGGAAGGCCTCGAGCACCTCGGCGTCGGGCAGGCGGGACTCGGTGACGAACATGGCCACCTGGCCGCCGTCGGAGACGACGCCCTTGGCCGCTTGCTTGGCCTGCCGGGCCGACGTCGCCGTCACGAGCTCGTAGTCGCGGGCGTAGCGGGAGAACTCGTCGAGCAGCTGCTCGGAGCGGGTCTCGGAGACGAGGAGGATGACCGGCTTCACCCGGACGATCCTAGGAGCGCGAGCGCTCCTGGCGTATGCCGTCGGGCGAGTCCGCCGTCTCCGGGCGTTCGCGCAGGGTGAGCCACAGGCGGTGGGCGGTGATCACGGCCAGCGCCCACGCGAGGCCGATGAGCCAGCCGGCGATGACGTCGGTGAGCCAGTGGTGCCCGAGGAAGACGCGGGAGAGGCCCATCGACAGGACGAAGAGGGTGCCCACCGCGATGGCGACCGTGCGCTGCCACGCCGCGGTCGTCTCGATGAGGACGAGGTAGACGACGACCGTCGTCAGCACCGTCGCGTTGAGGGTGTGCCCGCTCGGGAAGGAGGGCGAGGACTCGAGTGGGGGCACGGCGAGCGAGGCGGGTGGCCGGGCGCGGTCGACGAAGTCCTTCCCTGCGATGGTCATGACGAGGGAGCCGGCCGCGGCGATGAGGGCGAGGACGAAGGGGGTCCACCGGCGCCGGCGCCACGTGATGACCGCGACCGTGACGAGGGCCAGGATCGGCATGCCGACAGGTCCGCCGACGTCGGTGAAGGCCGTGACCGCCGAGTCGAGCCCCGGCGAGCGGAGGGAGACGGCGGTGTCGAGGACCGGGTGGTCGACGACCGTGATCCCGTCGCGCCCGACGACGGCCTCGTAGACGGTCTCGACGCCCTCGACGAGTCCGACCATGACACCCAGGGCGATCGCGGCGAAGACGAGGAAGGCCACGTGCGCCGACGACCACGTCGCCACCCGGCGTGCGGCCGGCCTGGAGGCGCGCGCCAGGTCGGTGAAGAGCCCCAGGAGCCACCGCCCGAACCGGGTGTGCCAGTGCGTGAGGTCGCGGCCGCCGATGGTGTCGTCGGGTGTCTGCGGGTGGATGGTCGACGGCATGACCCATCCTTACCCATGGGCTGCTGCGCAGCCGCGGGCGTATGCCGCGTGGTGTGGCGTGACGCGGCGGATCCCGTTGGGGGCCATTCGTTTTCAGTGTGGACAAGTCTGGCGTATGC
>DASSQJ010000090.1:0-3809 GCA_035702545.1 Phycicoccus sp. | reverse complement strand
CCTCGACGGCTCCGGCGGGCCGGACGTCGAGGCCGCCCTGAGTGCCTACCGCGCCCTCCACGCCGAGGTCACCGACGTCGCGGCCGAGCTCGACCGGCTCCGCGCGGCGGCTGCCGAACGGGCGCGGGAGGCCGAGACGCTGCGCATCGGCCTCGAGCGCATCGAGGCGCTCGACCCCCAGCCCGGGGAGGACGACGCGCTGCGGGTGGAGTCCGATCGTCTCGGCCACGCCGAGGAGCTACGCGCCGCCGCGGGGGCGGCCCACGACATCCTCTCCGGCGACGACGACACGACGGGTGCCACGGGGGTCCTCGACGCACTCGGCGCGGCGGCGGCGCGGCTCGCCGGGGCGTCGGCGAGCGACCCCGCCCTCGCCGGGCTGGGGACCCGGGTCGACGAGCTGCGCTACCTCGCGGCGGACGTCGCCGCCGACCTCGGCTCCTACCTCGCCGACATCGAGGCCGACCCGGCCCGGCTCGACCACGTCGAGCAGCGCCGCGCCTCCCTCGCCGAGCTGACCCGTCTCTACGGGCCGACCGTCGACGACGTCCTCTCGTGGGGGCGCGAGGCCGCGGTCCGGGTCGGGGACCTCGAGGGCACCGGAGACCGCATCGGCGAGCTCGAGGAGCGGCTCGCCGGCCTGACGGCCGACCGGGCCGAGGCGGCCGCCCTGCTCACCGAACGGCGGCGTGCCGCGGCGGTGGCGCTCGGCGAGCGGATCACGGCCGAGCTCGCCCACCTCGCCATGGGGTCGGCCACGGTCACTGTCGTCGTCGAGGACGCCGGTCGCCTCACCGCCGACGGCGCCGACGTCGTGGAGATCCGGCTCGCGTCCGGCCCCGGCACGCCGGCCCGGACGGTGACCAAGGCGGCGTCCGGCGGCGAGCTCTCCCGGGTCATGCTCGCCATCGAGGTGGCCACCGCGCAGGAGACCGCCTCCGTCCCCACCTTCGTCTTCGACGAGGTCGATGCCGGCGTCGGCGGCCGAGCCGCCCTCGACGTCGGCTCCCGCCTGGCCGCCCTCGCCCGGCACGCCCAGGTCGTCGTCGTCACCCACCTCGCCCAGGTCGCCGTCCACGCCGACCGACACCTCGTCGTCGAGCGGGCCGACGACGGTCACGTGACGCGCAGCATGGTCCACGAGGTGCGCGGTGACGACCGGGTCGCCGAGCTCGCCCGGATGCTCGGCGGGTCCGGTACCGAGGCCGCTCTCGAGCACGCACGCGACCTGATGGCGCGCGCCGGCCGCTGAGGCGACGTGGCAGGATGGTGCAGATGCCCGTCCGGATCCCCGCCCGAAGGGACCGCGAGCCCGAGAGCGGGTCCGCGGGACCCGCTCGCGTCGACCCCCGGACCAAGAACCTCACCAAGCGCCTGCGCCCCGGTGACGTCGCCGTCATCAACCACGTCGACCTCGACCGGGTGAGCGCCGAGGCCCTCGTCGCGTGCCGCCCGGCGGCCGTGGTCAACGCCGCGCGGTCCATCTCCGGCCGGTACCCGAACCTCGGCCCGGAGATCGTCGTCGCCGCGGGCATCCCCCTCCTCGACGACGTCGGCCCCGAGGTCATGGCGGTCAAGGAGGGGACGCCGGTGCGGGTCGAGGGCGCCGACCTGGTTGCCGGCGACGAGGTCGTCGCGCACGGGCAGCTGCTCGACGCCGACGCCGTCCAGGAGGCGATGACGATCGCCCGGGCCGGCCTCTCCGACGAGATCGAGGCGTTCACCGAGAACACGATGGAGTACCTGCGCCGCGAGCGGGAGCTGCTCTTCGACGGTGTCGGGGTCCCCGACATCCGCACCCAGCTCGACGGCCGGCACGTCCTCATCGTCGTGCGCGGCTACCACTACAAGGAGGACCTCGAGACCCTCCGCAGCTACATCCGCGAGTACAAGCCGGTGCTCATCGGGGTCGACGGGGGTGCGGACGCCCTCATCGAGGCCCGGCACACCCCCGACCTCATCGTCGGCGACATGGACTCGGTGTCCGACGACGCGCTGCGCTGTGGCGCCGAGATCGTCGTCCACGCGTACCGCGACGGTCGCGCGCCGGGCCTGGAACGGGTGCGCGAGCTCGGGGTCGAACCCGTCGTCTTCCCCGCCACCGGCACGAGCGAGGACGTCGCGATGCTGCTCGCCGACGACAAGGGCGCCAGCCTCATCGTCGCCGTCGGGACGCACGTCACCCTCGTCGAGTTCCTCGACAAGGGACGCCAGGGGATGGCGAGCACGTTCCTCACCCGGCTGCGGGTCGGCGGCAAGCTCGTCGACGCCAAGGGAGTGAGCCGGCTCTACCGCTCGCGGATCTCCGGCCTCACCATCCTCGTCATGCTCTGTGTCGGGCTGTTCGCGCTCGGCGCCGCTCTCTGGTCCACGACCGGTGGGCGGGCCCTGCTCCAGGTGTTCCTCGCCCGACTCGACGACCTGTGGGCCACCCTCCAAGGAGTGTTCGGGTGATCGACTTCCGGTACCACCTCGTCTCCATCGTCTCGATCTTCCTCGCCCTCGCCGTCGGCATCGTGCTCGGCGCGGGGCCGCTCCAGGGCGAGATCGGCGACACCCTCGGCAAGGAGGTCGCCGGGCTGCGGGCCGACAAGGCGCGGCTGAACAACGAGCTCGCCAGCGCGCAGGCAGGGATCGACGGCCGCGACGGCTACATCGAGGCGACGAACCCGCGCATCCTCCCCGGAGCCCTCGCCGGACGCACCGTCGCCATCGTCGAGCTCCCCGCCGCCGACGCCGCCGTGACCGAATCGACCGTCAAGAGCCTCGGGACCGCCGGTGCCCGGGTCGTCTCCACGACGACCCTCACCGAGAACTGGGTCTCCACCAACGAGGCGACGGCCTCGGTGCGCGACGCCGTCGTGCAGCGGGTGGCGGCGAGCACGGGTGTCGCCGTCGACAACAGCGGCGCCGTCGCTCCCCGGGACATCCTGCTGGCGACGCTGCTCGGACGCCCGAGCGACGCCAACGCCACGACCATCGACCCCGAGGTGGCGCGCACCGGCCTCGCGGCACTCGGTGACGGGGGGCTGCTCTCGCTCGACACCGGGCCCGGGGCGTTCGAGCGGGCGGAGCTCGTCGTCGTCGTGTCGGGTGCCGTCACCGCCGGCAACGCCGACGCCCAGACCGCTGCGGCGGACCGCTGGGTCGACCTCGTCGTGGCCCTCGACGACCGGAGCCAAGGGGCCGTGCTCGCTGCCGCCGTCGACGCGGAGGGGGACGGCGTGTCCGTGCTGGCGACCCTGCGCAACGATGCGACCGCGGTCAAGGCGGTCTCCAGCGTCGACGACTCCGACGGCCCGATGGGGCAGGCGAGCGTCGTCCACGCGCTGGCCGAGCAGGCGGGCGGCCGGACCGGTCAGTACGGGTTCGCCCCGGGCGCCGACGCCCCCTTCGCTCCGCTCCCGGCGTCGTGAGCGTCGGTCGCGGACTGGCGGCGGGTGTCCTCGCCGCGGCGGGTGCCGCGGCCGCCCTGCGCCTCCTCACCGGGTCGGTGCGCTCCCCGCGGTGGACGCGCACCAACCACGCGGGTGACCCGGTCACCCTCCTCGAGGGCCCGGCCTACGTGGCGGGCGCGGCCCTGGGCAGCGTGCCGGCCGGGCCCGCGGCGGTCGTCGCCGCCCTCGGCTCGGGGGCCTTCGGCGCGCTCGACGACCTCGCGGGCGACGGGTCCGCCAAGGGCCTGCGCGGCCACCTCGGTGCCGCCGCCCGGGGTCGGGTGACGACCGGGGCCGTGAAGATCCTCGGGATCGGGGCCACGGGCGTGGTCGCCGCGGCGCTCGCCGACCGGGGCCGTGCCGACCGCTCCC